>NZ_DATBNB010000803.1 GCF_036554565.1 Longimicrobium sp.
GCCCTGGGCAGGCGGTACGCGCCGGGGCTGCCGTCGTCGCGGGTGGTGTCGCTGTGGGGCCAGGCCTTCCGGCAGGCGGCGGGGCTGGGCACGCTGGACCAGGTGGACGCCCGGCTGGGCGCGCGGGCGGGGGCCCTGGCCCGGCGGCGGGGCGCCGGGATCCTGGCCTACAGCTACTACGCGCACGCGGCGTTCAGCGCCTACGGCGCGGGCGGCGCCCCGCGCCTGCTGTTCCAGGTGCATCCCCACCCGGCGTCGCTGCGGTCGCTGTTCCTGGACGAGATGAAGCGCGTCCCCGCCGCCGGGTCGCTCGCGGGCGAAGAAGAGATGCGGGCCGGGGGAGAGCGCTTTCGGCGGCTGGCGGGCGAGCCGCGGATGGCCGACCTGTGCCTGGTCGCGTCGCGCTACACCGGGCGTACGCTGGTGGAGAACGGCGTGGCGCCCGAGGCGGTGCGGGTGGTCCCGTACGGCGTCGACACCGCGTTCCTGCACCCCGCCCCCGAGCGCCGTCCGGGACCCTTCCGCGTGCTGTTCGCCGGCCAGATGGTGCAGCGAAAAGGGCTCAGCGACCTGCTGGAGGCGTGGCGGGGGCTGCGGCTGGCCGACGCCGAGCTTACGCTGGTGGGCCGCGGGCGCTTCGACGAGGGAGTCCTTCGCGCGTACGAAGGGTGCTTCCGCATGGAGACGGACGCGTCGCGGACCCGGCTGCGGGAGCTGTACCAGCAGGCAGACGTGCTGTGCGTGCCGTCGCTCGCGGAGGGGTTCGGCCTGGTGTACCTGGAGGCCATGGCGTGCGGCACCCCCGTGATCGCCACCCACAACACCGGCGCGGCAGACCTGGTCACCGACGGCCGCGACGGATGGGTGGTGCCGATCCGCGCCCCGGAGGCCATCGCCGAGCGCCTTCGCTGGTGCCACCAGAACCGGGACGCCCTCGCGCGAATGCGCCCGGCCGTCCGCGCCACCGCCGAGCGGTACACCTGGCCGGCCTTCCGCGAAAAGGTGGCGCGCGCCACGCGCCAGGCCGGCGAAGGCGCCCGCCCCGTTTTCCCCGATGCCGTCCGGCCATGACCCAGCATGAAGTAGAAGTCCAGCGGGCCTACTACGCCTCCACCGCGCAGCGGTACGACGAGATGCACGTCCGCGAGGGCGACGAGCACTACTTCGCCCTCTCCTTCATGCTGTCGATGCTCGACTTCCTGGAGATCCGGTCGGTGCTGGACGTGGGGGCGGGTACCGGGCGCACGGTGCAGCACATCCGGGCGCACCGTCCCGACATCCGGGTGGTGGGGATCGAGCCCGTGCAGGCGCTGATCGACCAGGGCCACGCCAAGGGCCTTTCCGCCGACGAGCTGCGGGTGGGCGACGCCACGGCGCTGCCCTACGCCGACGGCGAGTTCGACCTGGTGTGCGAGTTCGCGGTCCTGCACCATGTCCGCGAGCCCCGCCGGGTCGTCGCGGAGATGCTGAGGGTGGCGCGCAGGGCCGTCTTCATTTCCGACACCAACCGTTTCGGGCAGGGGTCGGCGGCGGTGCGCGCGGCCAAGCAGCTGCTGAGCGCGGTGGGGCTATGGAAGGCGGCGGACCTGGTGCGGACGCGTGGAAAGGGGTACACCCTCTCCGAAGGCGACGGGCTGGCGTACTCGTACTCGGTGTTCGACGACTACCGCCAGGTGCGCGAGGGGTGCCGGCGCATCCACCTGCTGAACACCGTGGACGGCGGGGTGAACCCCTACCGCACCGCCCCCCACGTCGCGCTGCTGGGCATCAAGTAGCGCCCGGCGCGCCGGCGAACGACGGTTCAGCGGGCCGGGCCGGCATCCACGCCCAGCATCGGTCGCGCGAGGCCCCGCGCGAAGAGGGACCGGGCCCGCCGCTCCACCCACCGGCGCACCTGCACGGTGCGCTCCTCGGTAAGCCGCGCAAGGACCCAGGCATACCCCAGCACCAGTGCCGTGAGCGGAACCAGCGCGGCCAGGTGCGCCGCGTCGGGCTGCCAGGGTGCCGCGCCGTTGCGGGTGAGCACCGCCGCCAGGAACACGATCAGCGGCATGTGCGCCACGTACAGCGTGAACGAGAAGCCCGCGATGGTCCCCGACACCGTCCTCCCCGCCGGCGCGCGCCGCGCCGCGGCGGCCCCGCCCTGCAGCAGCACCCACAGCAGCCCCGTGAACACCACCCCGAGCGCGGCGTCGGCCGCCAGCGCCGAGGGGAACGCGTCGACGCGCACCAGCGCCAGGGTGCCCCCGAGCGCCAGGAGCAGCCCGCCCGCCGCGGCGCGGCGCACGTGCGGCCGGCCGGCCAGCGGCGCCGGGGCCACCGCCACCGCCACGCCCAGGAGCCAGAGCAGGAAGTACGTACGGATGACGGGGCCCACGAAGAGCGCCACGGCCGCGGCCACGGCCACGTACGCGGCCTTGCGGACGGCGCCCGGGGCCAGTGCGCCCAGCAGGAGCGCCGGGAAGAGGGCGTAGTACCAGAACTCGTAGCTCAGGCTCCACAGGGGCGCGTTGGACCCGAAGGGAGGCGCCACGATTTCCTGGAGGTAGAACAGGTTGGCGAACAGGGTGCCCGCCCCGGTGCGGTCGCTCACGGCGAACGACATGAAGGGTGCACCCGGTTCGCCGGTGTAGGTGCCCGCCGTGCCGAACAGCGCCAGCCCCGCCTGGTCCCAGAGGGCGCCCAGCACCAGGCACGGCACCAGGACCACGTACAGCCGCGTCAGCCGCTGCGACGCGTACCATCCCCACGACCAGCGCCCCTCGTCCACGGCCCGCAGCACGCTGGCCGAGATCAGCAGGCCGCTCAGCACGAAGAAAACGATGACGGCCGCGTGCCCGAACCCGGTGGCGAAGTACACCGCCTTGGCGCCCAGAGACTGGTTTTCGGGGATCACCCGCGCATACTCCACGAAGAGCGCCGCGCGCAGGTGGTTCCACATCACGAACAGCGCGGCGGTCCCGCGGATCAGGTCCAGCCGGGCCGAGACGGGCTCGGGAAAGCGCAGCTGCGCTCCGCGCCGGAGGAATGCGGGGAGTTTGGCGCCCGGGGGCGAGGGGTGAAGGCCGGGCATGACGTCGTGGCTCATTCGCGCGGGACCTCGGGAGGATGGGGGGATCGGCGGCAAATCTAACCCGCGATCGCTGGAAGTGCAATCGCCGCAACGGGGTACGCGCGGCCCCGGGAACCGCGGGTGGTGGCGTTCCGCGGCTCGGGCGTATAGATTCGGCGCGCGCAGCACCCCCGTTTCACCCTGTTTTCGCGTCCCTTGCCGCTCGCATCTCCGACCGCCGATCGTTCCGCCGCCCCGGCGATTCCCCCGGGCGCGGTGTGGATCCTGCCCGCCGCCCTGGCGTGCGGGTGGGTCGTCGCGCGATACGCACAGGGGTTCATGGGCCGGGAGACGCTGCTCTGCCTGTTGCTGGGCGGGATCATCCTCGCGCCCGCCGCGGTGCGGATGGCGACCGGCACCTTCGACCTGTTCGAGCCGATGGTGCTGGTGACCGGCCTGTACTTCCTGTATTTCGTCGTCGGGCCGCTGGTGCGGTTCTCGATGGACGACATGGTGTTCGTGGGCCGCAACTTCGAGGCGGCCTACGCCAGGGGGCTGCTGGCCGTGCTCGTGGTGGTGCTTTCGCTCTGGGCAGGCTACGCCGTGCCCGTGGGGCCGCCGCCCGGGTCGGCCGCCGCGCTGCGCCGCCGGTGGGACCCGGCCGCCGCCCGGCGGATGGGATGGGGGCTGGTGTTGCTGGCGCTGGTGTTCATGCTCCTGTGGGCGCGCATCGCCGGGAGGTCGCTGGGCACGTTCTTCCTTCCGGGGCTGTTCGGCTCCATGGGGGGCGGGGGCGACGGGCCCGACATCCCGTACCTGGTCCTCGCCATCGAGTGGTTCACGCCGGCGCTGCTGGTGCTGGTCATCGCGGGGGCGCTCCGCGGCCTGGGGTCGCGGGCCGCCGCCGTGCTGCTCATCACCATCGTGTACGTGTCCATCGGCTTCCGGTACCGCGTGGTGATCCTCTGGATCGCCTTCTCCATGCTGCTGTATCTCAAGGCCGGCAAGCGACCCCGCCTGGCGGTGCTGGTGCCCGCCGGGCTGGGCGCGTTCATGTTCGTGGGGTGGCTGGCGTGGGCGCGCCTGTTCTTCCGGTCGGGGGGTGCAAACGGCGGGCTCGCCTTCAACTTCGGCGATGTGGTCCAGGGCGGGCTGAGCGACACGCGCGTCTTCGAGACGTTCGGGGCGGTCATGCAGGTGGTGCCGCAGCACGTGGACTACGTGGGCTTCGATCCGCTGGCGTACCTCTTCATCCTTCCCATCCCGCGGTTCCTGTGGCCGGAAAAGCCCCTGCCCATGTGGCTGTACGACATCGGCGGCAGCATCGGCACGGCCGAGTCGGCGAACCTGGGTGCGGCGGTGCCCCACTTCGGCGAGTACTACTTCATGTTCGGGTGGCCGGGGATGGCGCTGGGCAGCTTTCTGTTCGGCATGGGGGTGCGCTGGCTCTGGCGCTGGTACCAGGCGGACCCCGGCGACCCCTGGCGCCAGCTGCTGCTGGCCATCAACACCGGGTTCCTGTTCCAGGCCGTGATCCGCGGATACCTGGCGCAGGTGTTCCAGGAGTGGTGCTTCATCGTGCTGCCCGCCATCGTGATCATGCGGATGTGCACCCGTCCGGCGCCGCCGCCGGCGGCGGGGAACGCGAATGCCTAGGGTGCTGGTCGTCAGCAACATCCCCACGCCGTACAACGACGCCCTCTTCGCCAGCCTTGCGCGGCGGCCGGGGGTGGAACTGCGGGTGGCCTACGGCGCGCCCACCGAGGCCAACCGCGCCTGGGCGCTCGCCGCCGACAAGGGATACGAGTACCAGGTGCTCCGGGGGCGCACCCTGGCCGGCTCGGCCCACGTGAACCCCGGGGTCGCGCGGCTGGTGGCGGGGTCCCGCGCCGACGTCGCCGTGCTCACCGGGTCGTACACCATGCCCACCATTCAGCTCGCCGCCGCGGCGCTGGGGCTGAGCGGCATTCCCTGGGTGTACTGGGGCGAAGAGCTGCTGCACGGCCCGGCGCCGCCGGTTCGCCGGGCCCTGCGCGCCGCGCTGCGGGCCGTGCTGCGGCGGGCGCGGGGCGTGCTGGCCATCGGCACCCGGGCCTGCGCTTCGTACGCGCGCGCGGGGGTGCGGCCGGATCGCATCGCCGACTTCCGCTACTACGCCGACACCGGCGCCTTCCGGCTTTCGCCCGGGGCCCGGGCAGAGGCGCGCGCGCGGCTGCGGGCGGAGCTCCAGGTGGCGCCGGGCGCCGTGGCGTTCGTGTACGCGGGGCAGCTGATCGCGCGCAAGGGGGTCGACACCCTGCTGCGCGCCTTCGCGCGGCTGCAGGCACCCGGCGCGGTGGCGGTGGTGGCGGGCGACGGCCCCGACCGCGACGCCCTGGCGGCGCTCGCGCGCGAGTTGGGCATCGCGGGGCGGGTGAGGTTTCCCGGCTTCGTGCAGCCCGCGCGGCTTCCGGAACTGTTCGCCGCCGCCGACGCCTTCGTCCTTCCCTCGCACGCCGAGGGGTGGGGGGTGGTGGTGCCCGAGGCCATGGCGGCGGGGCTCCCCGTGCTGGCCTCGGAGCGGGTGAACGCCGCCGCCGACCTGGTGGCCGAGGGAAGCTCGGGATGGGTGTTTCCGGCGGGGGACGACCGGCTGCTGGGGGCCCGCATGGCCCAGCTGTGCGCCACGCCGGGGCTGGCGGCGCGGATGGGCGCCGCCGGGCGCGAGTCGCTGCGCGACGAGCAGCCGGCGCCGGCCGCCCGGCGGATGGTGACGCTGCTGGACGCGGCCCGGGCGGGCCGGCCGCTGGCGGGGCTGTGATGAGCGATGCCGGCGTACTCCCGGCACCCGCGGGCGGGGCACGGGCACTCCCGCGGGGCACCCGCATCCTTTTCGTGGCCGACGGGCGCAGCCCCATCGCGCGCAACTGGATCGAGCACTTCGTGGCCCGGGGCGACGAGGTGCACCTGGTGTCGACCTTTCCCTGCGAGGCCGGTTCGCTCCGGCTGGCCGGGCTTCACGTGCTCCCCGTGGCCTTCGCGCGGTTCGCCGGAGGCAACGTGGGGCGCGGCGCGGCGCCCGCCTCCGCCGGCCGCGCGGCCGCCCTGACGCGCAACCTGCGGGCGCGCGCCGTTGCCGCGGCGTTCCCCACCGTGTTCGGCTGGCTGGCGCCCGCCACGCTGGGCAGCCACGCGCGGCGGCTTCGCGAGCTGGTCCTCCAGATCCGGCCGGAGGTGGTACACGCGCTGCGCATTCCGTACGAGGGGATCGTGGCGGCGGAGGCGCTCGCCGGCACGGCGTACCCGCTGGTGGTTTCCGTGTGGGGAAACGACCTGGAACTCTGGGCGGAGCGATACCCCCTGGTCGGGCGGTTCACCCGGCGTGCGCTGGCGCGGGCCACGGCGCTGCACCCCGACTGCGCCCGAGACCTGCACCTGGCCGAGCAGTGGGGGTGGAACCCGGAACGCCCCTCGGCCGTGCTTCCCGGCAACGGCGGAATCCGGCGCGACGTCTTTCATCCCGGGCCGCCCGACGCCGAGGTGGCGCGCCGGCACGCGCTCCCCGCCGGCGGCCCGCTGGTGCTCAACGCCCGCGGCTTCCGCGCGTACGTCCGCAACGACACCTTCTTCCGCTCCATCCCGCGGGTACTGGAGCGCCGCCCCGAGGCGGTCTTCGCCGCGGTGGGAATGCAGGGCGACCCCCGCGCCGAGCGGTGGATCCGGGACCTGGGCATCGGCCACGCGGTCCGCCTGCTTCCGCGGGTGGCGCCCGCCGAGATGGCCGCGCTCTTGCGCCTGTCCACCGCCGCGGTGTCGCCCTCGGAGTTCGACGGCACGCCCAACACGCTGCTCGAGGCCATGGCGTGCGGCGCCTTCCCGGTGGCCGGCGACATCGCTTCCGTGCGGGAATGGATCACGGACGGACAGAACGGGCTTCTCTGCGACCCCGCGGACCCCGCCGCGCTGGCCGCCGCCCTTTTGCGGGCGCTGGGGGACGAGCCGCTGCGCCGGGGCGCGGCGGAGCGCAACGCGGCGCTGGTCGCGGAGCGGGCGGATTTCGCTGAGGTGATGCGCCGCGCCGAGGCGTTCTACGCCCGCGTCGTGAACGAGGCCCTCCCCGGCTGAACCGGCCGGGGCGCGGCGGCTCGCGGGGGGGCCCGCGTCCCGTCGTTTCGTCCACCACGTGGCGGGGCGTCGGGTTGTTCCCCCTTGGCGCAGGGTGTAGTTTTGCGGATTGTTTTCGGCACCGCCCGGCAGAAGCGCGCGGTGCATGCAAGGGGCGCGCTTCCGGGTTCCGGGGGCGCCGGATGGCGGGCGCATGTGCGGAATCGCGGGGTTCGCGGGCGAGTTTGACGGGGGCGTGCTTCACGCCATGATCCGCTGTGTGGCCCACCGCGGGCCCGACGGCGAGGGCCGGCGCGTCCTGGAGCCGGGGGGCGGCCGGCGGCGCGTGGGGCTGGCGCACCGCCGGCTTTCCATCATCGACCTGTCCAGCGACGGCGCGCAGCCCATGGGCGTGCGCTGCGGGCGTTGCGGCGCCGCCGAGGGCGCGGGCGACGCCGGGCTGTGGATGACGTACAACGGCGAGATCTACAACTTCCAGGAGCTGCGCCGCGAGCTGGAGTCGCGCGGCCACGCGTTCGGCAGCCGCACGGACAGCGAGGTGCTGCTGCACCTGTACGCCGACGAGGGCCCGGCCATGCTTGAGCGCCTGAACGGCATCTTCGCCCTGGCCATCTACGACGGGCGCCCCTCGGGCCAGCGCGGGGGAATGCGCCCCGGCGACGTGCTGGTGGCGCGCGACGGCCTGGGGGTGAAGCCGCTGTACTACGCGTCGCTCGCCGACGGGGTGCTGTTCGGCTCGGAGATCAAGTCCCTCCTGCAGACGGGGCTCGTTCCCCGCGAGATGGACCCCGAGGCCATCCACTACCACCTGGCCTACCTGTGGGCGCCCTCGCCCAGCACCGTGCTCAAGCACGTGCGCAAGCTGCGCCCGGGCTTCGCCATGGTGCTGCGGGAGGGCCGGGTGGAGCGCGAGTGGTGCCACTACGACCTGCCCTACGGGCGCGAGCACCTGCCCGGCTCCGAGGCCGACATCGCGGCCGAGCTGGCCCGGCAGGTGGAGGCGGCGGTGGACCGGCAGATGGTGGCCGACGTGCCGGTGGGGGCCTTCCTGTCCGGCGGGCTCGACAGCAGCGCCGTGGTGGCCATGATGCGGCGCGTGCGGCCGGACTACACCCCGCGCTGCTACTCCATCGGCTTCCGCGGCGACGAGGACGTGGAGGGGAACCCCGCGGACCTGCCGTACGCGCGCAGGGTGGCGGCGCACCTGGGGGTGGACCTGTGCGTCCTGGAGATCGAGCCCGACGCCATCCGCCACCTGGAGCGCATGCTCTACCACCTGGACGAGCCCCAGGCGGACCCGGCGCCCATCAACGCCCTGCTGATCAGCGAGCAGGCGCGGGCGGACGGGACCAGGGTGCTGCTTTCCGGCGCGGGGGGCGACGACATCTTTTCCGGCTACCGGCGGCACTACGCCCTGCGGATGGAGCGCGCCTGGTCGTGGCTCCCCTTCACCCTCCGCGGCGGGCTGGCCGGCGCCGCGCGCTGGGCGGGCGAGGGCGGCCTGGGGATGATGGACCGCTCCTCCCTGCGCCGCGCGGCCAAGGCCTTCGCCAACGCCGACCTGGACCCCGACCGGCGGATGGCCAGCTACTGGTGGTGGAGCGGCGAGGCGGTGCGCCGCGCCCTGTACACCCCCGCGTTCGCCGCCGCCACCCGCGACGTCGACACGGCCGCGCCGCTGGTCGACAGCCTGCACCGCATTCCCGGCGAGCGCGACCCGCTGAACCGCATGCTGTACCTGGAGGCCAAGCACTTCCTGGCCGACCACAACCTGAACTACACCGACAAGACGGGGATGGCCGCCGGGGTAGAAACCCGGGTGCCGCTGCTGGACCGCGAACTGGTGGACTTCGCCACCCGCATTCCCCCCCGGCTCAAGCAGCAGGGGCGGGTGGGCAAGGCCATCTTCAAGAAGTCGATGGAGCCGTTCCTTCCCCACGACGTCATCTACCGTCCCAAGACCGGCTTCGGCGCGCCGTTGCGCGACTGGCTGCACGGTGAGCTGCGGGAACTGCGCGAGGACACGCTGGGTGCCGCCGCCCTTTCCCGGCGCGGGTGGTTCGATCCCGCCGCCGTCGCCCGGCTGGTGGAGCAGGACCGGCGCGGCGAGGTGGACGCAGCCTACACGATCTTCGCCATGATGTGCATCGAGCTGTGGTGCCGCATGTTCGTGGACGCCCCCCTTCCCGCACGCGCCGCCGCCTGATGCCTTCGCTGTTGTGGGTGAACCACTTCGCCGTCGGCCCGGGGGAGGGCGGCGGCACGCGGCACTTCGAGCTGGGCCGCGAGCTGGCGCGCCGCGGGTGGGGGGTGACGGTGGCCGCGTCGGACCTGAACCTGCACACCCGCCGGTACGCGCGCCGGGCCGGCCCCGGCGACCGCCGGCCGATCGACGAGGCCATCGAGGGGGTGCGCTTCCGCTGGCTGTGGGCGGCCCCGTACGAGCGCAACGACTGGCGCCGCGCCCGGAACTGGCTCTCGTTCAGCTTCCGGGTGTGGCGGCTGCCCCGGAGCGAGCGGCCGGACGTGGTGATCGGCTCGTCGCCCCACCTGTTCGCCGCGCTGGCGGCGGAGCGGCTGGCGGCGCGCTGGGGGCTGCCGTTCGTCTTCGAGGTGCGCGACCTGTGGCCCGAGACGCTTTCCGCCGCGGGCGGGCGGCGCAGCCCGGGGTACGTGGCGCTCGAGAAGATCGCCTGGCGGCTGTACCGGCGCGCCTCGCGCATCGTGGTGCTGGCGCGCGGCTCCGCCGACTACCTGGCCGAGCGAGGGGTACCGCGCGAAAAGCTGGTGCACGTTCCCAACGGCGTGGACGTGTCCGCCTTCGGCGCCATCCAGCGCCCGCCCCGCCCGACGCTGACCCTGGTGTACACGGGGGCGCACGGCCCGCTGAACGGGCTCGACGCGGTGCTGGACGCGGCCGAGCGGCTGCGCGACCGCGCCGACCTCCGCTTCCTGCTCGTCGGCGACGGGCCGGCCAAGGCCGCGCTCGTGGCCGATGCGGAGCGGCGGGGGCTGGCGAACGTGGAGTTCCGCGCCTCCGTTCCCAAGCAGGCCATGCCGGCGCTGCTGGCCGAGGCCGACGCGGGGCTGATGGTGCTGCGCGACGTGCCGCTCTTTTCCTTTGGCGTGAGCCCCAACAAGCTGTTCGACTACCTGGGCGCGGGGCTGCCGGTGGTCTGCAACGTCCCGGGCGAGGTGGCGGAGATGGTCCGCGACGCCGGCGCGGGGGAGCAGGCGGCGGACGCGTCCGGCGCCGCCCTGGCCGACGCCATCGTCCGGCTGGCGGCTCACGCGGCCGACGAGCGCGCACGCATGGGCGAGCGCGGCCGCGCCTGGGTGGCGGGCGAGCACGACCGCCCCGTCCTGGCCGACCGGCTGGATGGAATGCTGCGCTCCCTGGTGGCGGACCGTGCTGCCGGTTGACCGCTGGCCGCAGGCGGTACGCACCGTCGCGCGCACCTACGGGGCGCGCGGGGCCACGCTGCGCGCCCTGCACGAGGCGCGAAAGGCGGCGGGCCGCTTCCGCCCGTCCCCGCGGCGGGCCGTGCCGGACGCGCCCTTCCGGGGGAACCACCCCTTCGGCGTTGACGGACAGCGCCTGCGGAGCGCCACGGACCTCGCGGCCGCGATCGACCGCGCGGACCGCGTGGCGGACGGCTTCCACCACGCGTACCGGTGGACGTGGAAGCCGCTTCCGTCCACGGCGCAGGAGTGGCTGGTCCATCCCGAAACGGCCCACTCGTTCGGGGACGCGCCCTGGTGGACGGTGCCGCACCTGGGCTCGGGCGGCGACATCAAGGACGTGTGGGAGCCGGGGCGCTTCGGGTGGGTGTACGACCTGGTGCGCGGCTGGCTGGTGACGGGCGACACGCGCTACGTGGACGCCTTCCGCCTCCGGTTCGGCACGTGGCGCGCCAGCAGCCCGCCCTTTCGCGGCCCCCACTGGGGGTGCGGGCAGGAGACGGCCATCCGCGCCGCGGCGCTCCTGTACGCCGAGGCCAACCTGCCGCCGGTGGAAGGGATCGCGCAGACGCTGGCGGCTTCGGGCGAGCGCATCGCCGACGCCATCGGCTACGCGGTGTCGCAGCACAACAACCACTCGCTTTCCGAGGCGGCGGGGCTGGTGTGCCTGGGCGTCCGCTTCCGCGGCGCCCATCCCGAGGCGGAGCGCTGGCTGCGGAGCGGGCGCCGCTGGCTGGCGACGCTGATCGAAGAGCAGTTCGCGCCGGACGGGTGGTACGTGCAGCACTCGTTCACCTACCTGCGCCTGGCGCTGGACCAGTGCGTGGTGGCCGAGCGCGCCCTGCGCTCCATCGGCCTGGCGCTGCCGGACGAAGCCGTTGCCCGGCTGAAGGCAGGCGTAGCGCTGCTGCTGGCGGTGATGGAGGGCCAAACGGGGACGGTGCCCAACCATGGGGCCAACGACGGCGCCTTCGTCCACCCGGTGACGACGGCCGGCTTCCGCGACTTTCGCCCCGCGGTCACCGCCGCGTGCGCCACGTGGCGCATCCCGCTCCCCGATGACGTCCCCGCGGACCCGGAGCCGCTGGCGTGGCTGGGGTTGGACGCGCCGCCCGCCGCCCCGGCGCGGGGCGACGGCGTGTGGAGCGGGTCGTCCGGATGGGCCGT
>NZ_DATBNB010000804.1 GCF_036554565.1 Longimicrobium sp.
AGCCGCACATGGAGTTGACGACCAGGAGCGTGGGCTCGCTGGTGTCGGAAAGGGTGGCCTGCACTTCGTCGGGGGTCTTCAGCTCCTGCACGCCCAGGCGCGTAAGCTCCTGGCGCATGGGGGCGATCATCATCTCCGGATACATCTTGGGCATCCTCCCTGGTCGTATCGGTTCATCACGGGGCGGCACCTTCTTCGGCCGCGCCGCGCGGGTTCGGCATCCACGGAACATCATCGACCCCGGCGCGCCGGTTGGCAAGGCGCGCAAGGGTGAACAGCAGGTCCGAAAGCCGGTTGAGGTATCGTACCCATTCCGCGCCCACGTGTGCCTCTCGCGACAGCGTGACCACGTGCCGTTCGGCCCGGCGGCAGACGGTTCGCGCCAGGTGCAGGTACGACGCGCCGCCCGATCCGCCGGGGAGCACGAACGACTTCAGCGGCTCCAGCTCCGTCTCCGCGGCGTCGATCCACGCCTCCAGCTCCTCGATGCGCCCCGGCGCCAGCGCGGGAATCCACGGCGACTCGCGCCCGCCATCCTCCACCGAGGGCGTTGCCAGGTTGGCGCCCACGGTGAACAGGTCCGACTGGATGCCGCGCAGCCCCGCCGCCAGCTCCCCCTGCCCGTCGGCTTCCAGGTGCCACACGGCCACGCCGAGCAGCGAGTTCAGCTCGTCGACGTCGCCGTAGGCCGCCACGCGCACGTGGTCCTTGGCCACGCGCTGGCCGCCGAACAGCCCCGTCTCGCCCCGGTCGCCCGTCTTCGTATAGATCTTCAACGTCATCGGTTCTCCGCTTCCGCCGCCTCCAGCCCAGCCAGCGCAATCACCACGAGGGTCCATTCCAGCCCGAGCAGCCGCCGCAGCACCTTGCGGGGGGTCCACTCTTCGCCGTCCAACTCCAGCCGCCGAGCGCGGGCGTCATCCGGCAGCGTCGTCATCCGGTCCACCACCAGCGCGGCGGCGGTGTCCAGCCGGGCGAGCGTATTGTCCGGCGCCCCGGCCATGGGGCTGGCGCCCAAACGGCTCAGCAACAGCCACTGCGACCGCGCCAGGTCTTCCAGAACCTGCCGAACCGTGGAGCTCGTCGCCGGCGCGGGCACGTCCAGGTTCAGGTTCCGCCGCCGGCGCACGCGCGCCAGCAGGAGTCCGCGGATGTCGCCGAGGCGCCGCACCCCCAGCTCGGCCTCGTCCTGCAGCAGCGGCGCGAGGTCGGCTTCGAAGAGCGCGGTAGACACGGCCCCGCCGACCGGCGCGTCCGTGGCGATCCACTCGTCCACGGACACCTGGATCTCGTCGTCCGGCGCGGGGACGCGCTCCCCCTTCGAGGCAAGGAACCGCAGCCAGAGGGCGAGAGAGCGCTCGAACTCCCGCATCGCCTCCTCTGCAGACGCGCCGATCGCGACGCATCCGGGAAGGTTCAGCGCATGCGCCATCAGCATGCCGTCCGCGCCTTCCTCCAGCCCCACGCGAATGTGCCTGAGGTCGTCCATCATCCCCGCTCCGCCACCGCTGGCTCCAGCAGTTCCAAGGTTCCCGCGTCCGCGTCCAGGCGCGCCCGCACGCCCATCGGAAGCGTCCAGTTGTCATTCACGTGGCCGAAGGGAAAGCCGAACGCGACGGGGATGCCCAGCCCCCCCAGCCGGTCCTGCAGCAGCTCCCGCACGGTCGGCCGCCCCTCGCTGCCCGCGTCCGGCACCTCGCTGAACGCGCCGATCGCGATGCCGGCCACGGCGTTCAGCACGCCCGCCAGCTTCAGGTGCGAAAGCAGGCGGTCCAGGCGGTAGATGTGCTCGCCCACCTCTTCCAGGAAAAGGATGGCGCCGCGGGGCTGGATGGCGAACGGCGTCCCCAGCGTGGACGCGACCAGCGACAGGTTTCCCCCCAGCAGCGGCCCCTCGGCCCGGCCCTCCACCAGCGCCTCCGCGCGCGCCGCCGAGCCGGCGGGGCAGGGGAGCACGCCCGCCGGCCGCGCCTCCGTCAGCACCGGGAGAAAGGTGTCGCGGGCGAAATCGGGGAACTCGGCCGTGTGGGGATGCGGGCCGTGGAACGACACCACGCCGACGCCCTGGGCGGCCAGGTGCACCGCCGTGTTGTCGCTGAAGCCGATCAGCGCCTTGGGACGCGCCGCGAGAGCGGACCAGTCGATGCGGTCCAGGATGCGCATGGTCCCGTAGCCGCCACGCAGGAACCAGATCGCGTCGAGTCCGGGATCGGCGAGGGCGGCGTCCAGGTCCGCCGCGCGCTCGTCGTCGGTCCCGGCCAGGTATCCGCTGCACCGCCCGCGGCAGAACCGGCCCGCCACGGGCTCCCATCCAAAGGCGCGGACGCGGTCCATCGCGCGCTCCACTCCTCCCGGCGGAAGCGGCCCGGCGGCGGCGATCAGCGCCACGCGCGACCCGGCACGCAGGGCGGGCGGGCGGATCATGCGGCCACCTCCCCGCCGCGAACCGCCACCGCCAGCACGCCGAGCGCTACGAGCGCCAGCGCCGCCGCGGCGAGGTAAGGGACCGAGATCCCCACGTGGGCGAAGGCGATGCCCGCCCACCATGGGCCGACCACACGCGCGGCGGCGGAAAGCGACTGCGAGGCGGAAAGCACGCGCCCCTGCTCGGCCGCGCCGCCCTGGCGTGAGATCATGGCGCTGACGGAGGGTACCGTGGCACCCTGTCCCACGGCGAACACGGCCGCGGCGGCCAGCACCCAGGCGGGCGAGGGCGCCAGGGGAATGCACGCCATGCCCACAGCCGCCGCGCCCAGCCCCAGCAGCGCCGCGCGCCGCTCGCCCACGCGCCGGACCAGCCGGCCCACCATCAGCCCCTGCGCAAGGGCCGCGACCACGCCCATGGCCGCGAAGCCGTAGCCCACCGCCTCCTGCGAAAGGCCCCAGCGCCGGTCGGCCCAGAGCGAAAGTGTGGCTTCCATTCCCGCCAGCCCCAGCGTGGTGATGAACGATACGGCGTACAGTCCCCGGAGCACCGGGGGCGCGGCGAAGACGGTCCGCAGGCGCGCGCCCAGCCCGGCCTGCCTGCGCGGGATGGTGGCGCGGACGTGCGCCGGAAGCGATTCGGGGAGGCGGAAGTACGCCAGGATGCCGTTCGCGCCCGCCAGCGCCGCCGCCCCCAGGAACGGGGCCGCGGGATCGATGCGCGACAGCAGCCCGCCGATCGCCGGGCCGAAGATGAAGCCCAGCCCGAACGCCGCGCCGATCATCCCCATCCCGCGCGCCCGCTCGGCCGGCGGCGTGACGTCGGCGATGTAGGCCTGGGCCACGCCCACGTTGGCGCCCATCGCCCCGTTCACGATGCGCGCGGCGAACAGCATCCCCAGCGACCCCGCCAGCCCGAACGCCAGGTACGAGAGCGCCGACCCCGCAATGCCCACCAGCAGCACGGGGCGCCGGCCTACCCGGTCCGACAGGCGGCCCCACCAGGGCGCCAGGAAGAACTGCATCAGCGAGTACACCGCCAGCAGCCAGGTGACGGCCACGGGCCCGGCGCCGAACCGCTCGGCGTACAGCGGCATCAGCGGAATGACGATGCCGAACCCCACCAGGTCCAGGAACACGGTGAGGAACACCACGGTCAGCGGCGAACGCCCGCGGCCTGGTACGGCGGCGGGACGCGACGCGTGAGGCCGTCCGGCCACCGCGCCGAAACCGCGTGTGCCCGCGGAAATGGTTGATCTGCTCAAAGCCCTGCCTGCACCCCTCCAGTGTGAGGGCGCTAAGATACCGCCTGCCCCCGCCGGTGACAACGCGCCAAGTGCCGCAGCCGCCGCGATTTCGCCCGGGCCGCTGGCGCCGTGATCGCGAGCGCGGCATTCCGGCCAGCGGGTGCAGCAAAGCGGAAATCCGTCGCATCATTGTCCAACGCGGCGCGAAGATCTACCCTGTCCCGGTTCGGCCACATCAGGCGTTCTCGCTATCCATCCGCCTCCCCCCTCTCCACATCCGATCCCATCTCATGCTTCGGTTTCTCCCTCGTGCCGGACTTCTCCTGCTCACGTTCGTGGCAGCATGCATCCTTCCTACCGCCCCCGGTCGTGTGATCGTGGCCGAGGTCCAGGTGAATACGGACGGCCGTGGCGCCGACTCCACCCACGTGCAGGCCACTTTCATCGCGTTGAGCGGTGGCGAGCGGATCGATTTCCGAAGTGACACGCTCCGCGTGCAGGATGCGATCGGAACGCGAAAGCAGGCGCGGCAATACTTCGCACGGGTGCCGCTGGACAGCGCGGCCGTGGCGAACGGGCTTCGGGTGCGGCTCCCCGTGCCGACGCTCGGCGCCGTGCCGTTGTCCAACTTCACGGTGTATAGCGTGGCGCGACGGGGTAGCCCGGCGATTACGCTCCGCGCCGGCCAGGACCTGGTGATCCCCATCTTTCCCGGCTCTTCCGGTACGCTCCCGGCGCCGGGGTACGAGCGATGGCACGTATCCTTCACGAGGGGAGGCCCCGGCTTCAGTATCTCCGGAGAAGGCCCGCTCCCCTCGCCCATCCTGATTCCTCGGGAGCTCATTCCCACCGTGGGATCGGACACGATGCAGGTGAGGGTGTTCTCCACCCGCGATTTTCGCGTGAGCGCGGCGCCCGCGGCCGGATCCGAGCCGCGGCTGCTCACCGAGATACGAGCCGACGCGAACCTGGAGTGGTCCGTCCTGATCGTCCCCTGAACGGCATGCGGGTTCGCCTGATCAGCACGGAATCACCGGCCCAACGCGCGCAAGCCGCACCGCAACCAGGAGGCACCGTGACGACGGAAGCGCGAATCGCAGCGCTCAGGAAGATGCTGGAAGCCCATCCCGACGACCCGCGGCCCCGGTTCGGGCTGGCGCTGGAGTATGAAAAGGAGGAGCGCTGGGAGGATGTGGTCGAAGCCCTGCGCGCCTACCTGGCGCGCACCGACGACGAGGGCAACGCGTGGGGGAGGCTGGGCACCGCGCTGCGCCACCTTGGCCGCGACGACGAGGCGCGCGAGGCGTATCAAAAGGGGATCGAGGCGGCCAACCGCCACGGGCACCCCACCATGGCGGGCGAGTTCGAGGACGTGCTCGACGCGTGGTGAGGGCGGAAGCGGGGCGCAGCATGATGGTGGCGGCGCCCCGCTTCAATGCATCGGTGGTCAGCGAAGGCGCTGCGCCAGCCAGTCGGCGAGCGAGCCCAGGACCTCGGCGGGAACCCGCTTTTCGGGGAGGCGGGCATAGCGGGCAGGGTCCGCCGTGCCTTCCGCGTCCGGCAGGAAGAGGTGGTTCAGCGCGGGAAACACGCGCACCGTCACGTCCCGGTTTCCCCCCGCGCGGATGGCGGCCTCCAGCTCCGCGGCCTGGTCCGGCGTCACCTGGCGGTCCGTCGCGCCGTGAAGGATCAGCACGGGGGCGCGCACCTGCCGCGCGACGGGCAGCGGGTCGTGCTCCAGGAACCAGCGCACCCACGGCACCTCCGCCGCGGCGGACCGCGCTGTGACGGCCGCCGCGAACGCCGAGTCCAGCGCGGCCCCGGCCAGCCCCTCCGCCGCGAGCGCTTCCCGCACCTGGAAGTCGACGATGCGGTTTCCCGTGCGCGACGGCCCGGCCAGCAGCACGACGGCGCGGATGCGCGGATCCCCCGCCGCGATCAGCGGGGCGATGATGGCGCCCTCGCTGTGCCCCGCCAGGCCGATGCGCTCGGGATCGACCTCCGGCCGGCCGCGCAGGAACGCGATGCCGGCGCGGATGTCGTCGGCGAAGTCGGCGGTGGTCGCGGCGGACGGGTCTCCCCTGGACGCGCCCCAGCCCTGATCGTCCATTCGCAGCACGGCGATGCCGCGGCGGGACAGCGTGTCCGCCACCTGCCGGAAGAAGCGGTAGTCCGGGATCAGCGGCGAGTGCGCGTCGCGGTCCTGCGCCCCTGATCCCGTGATCAGCACCACCGCGGGCACCGGGCCCGGCGCGTCCTTCGGCAGCGTGAGCGTGCCGGCGAGGGTGTGGCGCCCCGCGTTCACCGTCACCTCCTCCGCCGTGTACGGCGCGCCCGCGGGGGCGGCGTAGTCCGAAGCCTGCGGGCGCGGCGCAATGAAGTAGCCGGCAGCCCTCCACTCGCCTCCGCTGCCGAGCGCGACG
>NZ_DATBNB010000805.1 GCF_036554565.1 Longimicrobium sp.
CCGGTACCCCAGCCGCGTGCGGGCCCTGGAGATGTCGGCCTGGGAGTGGCGGATGTCGCCGGGCCGGAAGTCGCCGTACTCGGGGCGGGCGCCCGCCAGCTCGGGGCGGTACGGCACCAGGCCGTCCCGGATCATGCCGAACAGCTGGTTGAGCGTGGTGCGCTCGCCGAAGGCCACGTTGAACACTTCGCCCGTGACCCCTTCACCCGTGGCGAAGGCGGCCAGCAGGTTGGCCTGCACCACGTCGTCTACGTAGCAGAAGTCGCGGCTGGTTTCGCCGTCGCCCAGGATCACGCAGCGCCGGCCGGAGAGCAGCTCGCCTACCCAGCGGGGGATCACGGCGGCGTACGCCCCCTCCGGGTCCTGCCGGGGGCCGAAGACGTTGAAGTACCGCAGCCCCACCGTGGCCAGGCCGTAGGTGCGCTCGAAGACGCCCGCGTACAGCTCGTTGACGTACTTGCTGACGGCGTAGGGCGAAAGCGGCCGGCCGACGGAGTCTTCGACCTTGGCCGGCTGCGGGTCGTCTCCGTAGGCGGCGCTCGACGCCGCATAGACGAACCGGCGGACTCCCGCGTCACGCGCGGCCACCAGCATGTGCAGGAAACCGTTTACGTTGACCTGGTTGGCGGTCAGGGGGTCGTCCACCGACAGGGGGACGGAACCGAGTGCCGCCTGATGCAGCACCACCTCCACCCCCGCGCACGCCTCGCGGCAGGCTTCGAGCGAGCGGATGTCGCCTTCCACGAAGCGGAAGCGCGCCCAGGCCTCTTCGCCCACGATGCGGCGGACGTCGTCGAGGTTGCGGCGATGCCCCGTGGCGAAGTTGTCGAGGCCCACCACGTGCTGTCCCAGCGCCAGCAGCTGCTCGACCAGGTTGGAGCCGATGAACCCGGCGCACCCGGTGACGAGCCAACGGCGCGGCTCTTCGCGAAGGCGGGACGTCACGCTTTCAAAGCCTTCCATTGACCCCGTCTTCGTGGGTACTGCCGGAGGGCAGCGCCAGGACATTCGGCGGATGAACACAGAGGCGGCGCACGGCCCCCGTGGAGAGGCCGAGCCCGCCAGATGAAAACCCGGGAGGGCGGCAGGGGCGCCGGGCGCCCCGGCGTATCGCCCCGGAGGGCGGGCCGTCCAGGCGAACAAGATAAACCAGCCGGGTGCGCGCGAGCAAGTGCACGGCGCGCGTACGGGGCCACTCGGGGACCGGGGAAGCCGGCCGCGTCTCGCCGGGCGGGACCGACCCTGGAGCCTGTCCCGGCGAGGGGACTGCGACGCGGACGCCCAGCCGCAGAACGCCCCGGCTTTCACCGGGGCGTTCCGCGTACAAGGATGAAGGAGCTGATCAGGCAGTTCATCAGCCGTGCCCGGAAGGAGGCCGGGGGTAGCGTCGGCATTCTAGCACCACCTGCACGAACCTGATGCAAACATCGTGCACCGTCCACGGAGGCGCACGCGGTGGGTCCAGGGTCCTGCCGCCAGCACCTTGCGCACAGCGACCCTCGACATGTACACTCACATTACCGGCACGTTCTTGCGGATGCGGTGCACACGAGGACTGCCTCCCCTCGATGCCCGCCCGTGCCGCGTGCGTGCCCCTCCCTTCCTCCCCAGCCGGAAAAGGTCTCCATGCGCTACCGTACGCTCGGAATGGTCGCGGGATTGGTCGCGGCGCTCGCCGCCACCGCGAGTTCGGCACCCGCCGCGCCGGAAACGGCACGAGCGAGCCAATTCGTCACGCCGCTTTCGGTCACCATGTCGTGCAACATCGACGGCCAGACGTGCGAGGCCACGGCATCGGGGGGCAGCGGAGAGTACAGCTTCGACTGGTCGTGGCCGTTTCAGGAGCAGTACGATGCCGACGGCGTGAGCGGCGGCGACATCACCTGCGTCCCGTACTGGGGATGGCGCACCATCTCAGTGACGGTCACGGACAGCTGGAGCGGGACGAGCTCGGACGGCACGTACTTCTACTGCCCGGCCTGACGCGCACAGGGCGCGGATCCAACCGACGGCGGACGGGCCCTCTCGCAGCAATGCGAGGGGGCCCGTCTTCCGTTCCTGCGCAGCGCTGCCGCGCCGCGGGTCCTCGAATGAGTGGCGGTGTGACGCGCGCCCCCCGCCGGGCACGATCCCCGCAATCCCGGGCACCGCTGCTGAAGGCTGGAGGGCGCGCAGAGAGCGTCACCCTGCGCCTCGTGCGTTCCCGGACGATTTCGGACAGAGGAGACCCCGCCGTGAATCCCCCGCTGACAGAGGTAGAAGTGCGTATCCTCGGCTCGCTCCTGGAGAAGGAGGTCACGACGCCGGACAACTACCCGCTTTCCCTGAACGCGCTCCTGGCGGCGTGCAACCAGACGACCAACCGCGAGCCGGTGATGCGGCTGGACGAGGACGCGCTGGTCCCGGCGACGGTCGCGCTCCGCCGCCGCGGGCTTCTGCGGCAGATCCAGCGGGCAGGTTCGCGGGTGACCAAGTTCGAGCACCGGCTGGACGAAGAGCTGAGGCTGGTACGGCCCGAACTCGCCGTGCTGGGCGTGCTCATGCTGCGCGGACCGCAGACGCCGGGCGAACTGTACGCGCGCACCGAGCGGCTGCATCCGTTCGCCGACCTCGCCGACCTGGAGAACTTGCTGGAATCGCTGATCACGCGGGAGCCGGAGCCGCTCGTCGCGCGGCTCGCCCGCCGCCCGGGACAGAAGGAGGTCCGCTACGCACACCTGCTGGGCGGCGAGCCGGCGCAGCCCGACGCGTCCGCGGAGGCGGAAGAAGGGACCCTCCCCACCCGCCGGGCCGATCCGGGGGACGATCGGGTCGGGGCGCTGGAGCGTACCGTGGACGAGCTTCGTGCCGAGGTCGCGGCTCTGCGGGCCGATCTGGACGCGTTCCGCGCCCAATTCCAGTAGGCGCCGTCCGGTGACGAAGCGCATGCCCCCCGAGCCGACCGCCTCTGCGGACGACATCCTCGCGCGCCTCCAGGCGCTGGGCAACCCGGAGCACGCGCGGTTCGTCGCGGGCTACTTCCGCACGGGGCCGGGCGAGTACGCCGAGGGCGACCGGTTTCTCGGCATTCGGGTGCCCGTGCTGCGCGGGCTGGTGCGCGAGTACCGCGGGCTGCCGCTGGAGCGCACGGCGGAGCTGCTGCGCTCCCCGTGGCACGAGGCGCGGCTGCTCGCCTGCCTCCTGCTCGCGGATGCCTACCCCCGCGGCGACGAGGCCGCGCGGGAGGCCATCTACCGGCTGTACCTGGCAAACACGAGGTACATCAACAACTGGGACCTGGTGGATTCGTCCGCGCCGCAGGTGGTCGGCGCGCACCTGCAGGCGGGTGATCGCACCGCGCTGGAGAAGCTGGCGCGGTCCGAGTCGCTATGGGAGCGGCGGATCGCCATCCTCGCCACGCAGCACTTCATCCGCCGCGACGACTTCGACACCACGCTGAAGATCGCGGAGATGCTGGTGGATGACGCGCACGACCTGATCCACAAGGCCGTCGGCTGGATGCTTCGCGAGGTGGGCAACCGCGACCGCGCCGCGGAAGAGGCGTTCCTCCGCCGGCACCATCGCACGATGCCGCGGACGATGCTCCGTTACGCCATCGAGAAGTTTCCGCCCGAGCTCCGCAAGGCCTACCTGCGGCGAGAAGCGGGACCGGGCGACCAGCAACCCTGAGCGGGCGCGGCAGGGCACCTGGGCTACTGGTTCCGCAGGGGCACGAACGCCGACGGGGGGTCAGTGGCCCCGACTCTGCCTCGGCGGACAGCGTCTGATCCCGTACGCGCGGAACGTCTCGAGAACGTGGCGCCCCAGCCGAATGCGACGAGCCCCCGAGGCGCGGGTGCGCATCGGGGGCTCTCGTGCGGAAACGAACCGTCAGCCTGGGATGGGTTCGGGGTTCGTGGAAAGCTCGTACAGGCGGCCGCCCACCCCCTCCAGCACCGCGTCCGTGAACGCGACGGCCTGTGCGGGCGAGGTCGACGCGTAAAAGCTCTCGAGCTTCGCGGCGAGCGAAGCGTCGCGGCCCTGCAGCTGGCGCACCATGACGGTCGGCTTGCGTTGCGACCAGAACCGCTGGGCAGCGCACCAGAAGCGCAACGCCTCCAGCACCAGGAAGCCGGCAAGCACGCGTGCCTCCAGACTGTCCTCGGTCATGTCTTCCAGGTCGACCAGGATGTTGGTGAGCATGTAGCGCAGCCGCTCGATGCGCAGGGGGCCGAGCTCCGGCGGCCCCGCCCGGAAGCGCTCCTCGGAGTCGCGCTTGAGCGCCGTGGCCTCGCCCGTCCGGTCGAACAGCATCTCGCCCGTGGCGAACGCCTCGGTCATGGCGGGGTTTCCTTTTTCGATATCCCCCCGCCAGTGTTGCAGCGGCCCCACCTGCAGCTGCACCTCCACACCGTTCACCACGCGGCTCCGCTTCCAGTACTCGGTGCCGTGCGTAAGGGCGCAGACGTCCAGGTCGGACTTGGGCTTGGCCTCGCCTCGCGGCGCCGAGCCGAAGCAGAGAAGCGCGATCACGTCCTCGCGGGCGAGCATCTCGTCGTACACGGCCACGAGCCCGGGCCGGAAGCGCGCCTCCATGGCGGGCGGAAAGACGATCCCGGTGTTTTCGGCGGGAGCAATCGCGAGAACCGGTACGGACTCAGTGGCGACACTCATCGGCTCGATCGTCTCAGGCTGGGTAGGGGTACGAGCGGCGCTCGCCGGGGGCGGGGACAGACGTTTGCGGAGGCGCACCCGCGCGGATCGCGGCAGGACACGGAGCCCGCGGGGCGTCCCTCGGGATGAACGGCCACCCCCCCACATGGATAACGTGCCGCACCATTCCCGTCAAGCATCATGGGAACAGATGACGCCACCGCGCGGACAGGACGCGCCGCAACGCGCAGCGAGCGTCAGATTGCGATCTGGCGATTGTCAGAAGAAAGGCGCTCCACACGGACCAGACCGCCGCAGAACTGGCTGACCAGAGACACCGCTTCGGAAAGGGCTTCATCCAGAACATCATGGCCTACGATGTGTGACAAACAATCGATGTCGATGATGGCGTTCTTCGTGTCTGCGGAAACAGCGGTGGTTTGTCCGCCACGACTGTTCCACGCCCGGCAAACGACCGTGTTTCGACCGGAATCCAGTAGAATCACCTCACCTGGAACCACACTCGTCGGCGTGTCTTTGCCAAATGGAAGGAAGCTCTCTTCGCCCGTGGCAGCCGTCAACGTCAGATCGCCTATGACACGGCCGGTGTCAAAGACCCCGCAGGGCATCATGTACTTTACCGCGATCATGTTGGAAATGGCGACCAGGGGGGAAATGAAGGGGATGCGCCCGGCGTCGCCCTTCTTGAGTCTTTTGAGCAGGGTGCCATGACCGGGATGTATCCGCTCGCCACGCGGCAAAGGAAACGTCTTGTACGTTTCCTCCCAGGCAGTGATTCGGCGATCCGTCGTTGTCCTGCCACCATCTTCCGCGGCTTGGTACATCTCTTTCCTGAATAGAGATCCCAAGGGTTCGTGCTGACCGGAATGATCCAGGTTCCGGATCACTACTATGCCGCGAACGAAGTCCGGCACTTCGCGGAACACCTCCGGGTCGATGATATACTTCATTTACTCCACCTGTCCTTTGCTTCGAAGTAATGATCGATCAAATGACGGTTGTAATCTTCGATCTTCTCCGGGCGGTTGAACTTCTCACCAAAGTGCAGATTATACGCGTTGAACCACTCTCGCGAGCTCTTGACGAACAATATGTCGTGGACGGCCATGTGCCGAATTGCGATCAGTGCGACCGGCGATTGAGAAACCATGAATCCGCGGTTGTATATGCTTGTTTCGTTGCAGTGTTTGTGGAACTGGCCGATCATCAAGCCGTTTTCGACGAACAGGGATTTCACACTCTCATGCACGATGTCCAGTACCCGGCCCTGGTTGTCTGGAAGGGAGGGAAAGACGAGCAGCAGGGACTTCCGCATGCAGTCCCCCGGCGCAAAGGGACCGAGCTTTTTGAAGGTCCTGATGTGTTCCAGAACGAGGCTTTCGATCTGTCCCGCGTCTTTTCCCGAGATTTCGGGGTGAAGAGAAAGATAGAAGGAGTTGTTGTCCAGGGATGGCCCGACGAACGGGCATACCACCTTGCTTCCAACCGGTCTCTTCATCGCGGGGTTTTCCGTTGCCAAAAACTCCCGCGCCCACTGAATGACCGTCGAGGCGACCTGAATCATTTCGGGATTGAGGAGTGCTGCAGGCATTTTGCCTTCGCAGGAGGGGGAGACGGCCGTATGGCGACATCCCAGGCTAACGAACGTATCGGAAGGTGTCAACCTTTTCTCAAATCGCCGCTCCGGGTACACGCCCTGAACGACATCACCGACGGGCTGATGACGAACCCGGCGTTCACCGAGGCGGCTGCGGGGCGGCGAGGACGGCGGGGAGGGCGGCGAGAATGTGGCCGGCGTCGGCGGGGGCGAGGGGGCGGGAGAAGAGAAAGCCCTGGCCCAGGCGGCAGCCCATGCGGTGCAGCGCGCGGGCGTCCTCGTCGGTCTCCACCCCCTCGGCCACGGTGTCCAGCCGCAGCGAGTCGCTGAGCGAGATCACCGTCTGGATCACCGCCTGCAGGGCGGGGTCGGTGTGCATCTGGTGCACGAATGAGCGGTCGATCTTGAGCGTGTCCAGCGGCAGCCGGTGCAGGTAGGCCAGCGACGAGTACCCCGTCCCGAAGTCGTCCAGCGCCACCCGGATCCCCGACTCGCGCAGCCGCTGCAGCACCCGGGTGACGGTGGCAGGGTCGTCCATGATCACGCTTTCCGTGATCTCCAGCCGCAGCCGGTCGGGCGGAAAGCCGGTCTCCGCCAGCACGGCGTGGATCTCCTGCACCAGCTGCGGGTGCAGGAACTGCCGGCTGCTCAGGTTCACGCTCAACCACAGCCGGTGCGCCTCGGGAAAGGCGCCGCGCCACTCCCGCATCTGCCGGCACCCGTCGCGCAGGGCCCAGCGCCCCACGGGCATGATCATCCCCGTCTGCTCGGCCAGCGGAATGAACTCCTCGGGCCCGATCAGCCCGCGGCCGGGGTGCTGCCAGCGCAGAAGCGCCTCGAACCCCACCAGCTCGCGCGTCTCCATCACCACGATGGGCTGAAAGTGCAGCCGCAGCTCCCCGTTCTCCACCGCCTCGCGCAACTGGCTTTCCAGCTCCAGCTGCGACAGCGAGTGCGCGTGCAGTTCCGCGTCGGCGATCTCCACCCGCGCGCGGCCGCGCGCCTTGGCGCGGTACATGGCCGCGTCGGCGTCGCGCAGCACGTCCACGGGGCGCGAAAAGCCGGTGGAGCTGATGGCGATGCCCAAGCTGGCCGTCACCCCCAGCTGCTGGCCGGCCACCTCGAAGGGCGCCTGCAGCTCGTGCTGCACCCGCTGCGCGACCACGGCGGGGTTGTCGACGTCTTCCAGCAGCAGCGCGAACTCGTCGCCGCCCAGCCGGGCCACGCTGTCGCCCGCGCGCAGGCAGCGCAGCAGCCGCTCGGCGATCGCCTGCAGCACCTGGTCGGCCGCCAGGTGGCCCACGCGGTCGTTGATCACCTTGAAGCGGTCCAGGTCCAGGAAGATGACGGCGAACTGGCGCTCCGGGTGGCGGTGCGTGTGGGCGATGGCCCGCTCCAGCCGGTCCAGGAAGAGCGCGCGGTTGGGGAGCCCCGTCAGCGAGTCGTGCAGGGCGTCGTGCAGCAGCTGCTCCTCGAAGTGCTTGCGCTGGCTGATGTCCGTCTGCGACCCCGCCATCCGCACGATGGCGCCGCGCGAGTCCGTTACCCACACCCCGCGCACCAGCACCCAGCGCCAGCCGCCGTCGCTGTGCCGCACCCGGTGCTCGCTCTCGAACAGGGCGCCGGCTCCCTGGCCGCGGCGAAAGAGGTCGGCGTCCACCCGCGCGCGGTCGTCGGGATGGATGCGGTCGAACCACCCCGCCGGGTCGCTGCCGATCTCCCCGTCCTCGCACCCCACGATCTCCTTCCACCGCGGGGACAGGTACAGCACGCCGCGGCGCAGGTCCCAGTCCCACAGGCCGTCGTGCGCCCCCTGCGCGGCCAGGGCGTAGCGCTCCTCGCTGGCGGCGATCTCGCGCTCGGCCCGCAGCCGGTTGCGGACGACGATGTAGAACAGCACCAGGATGACCACCAGGTAGCTGCCGAAGAGCTGCGGGCTCACCCGCGGCTCGGGGATGCGCGCCGCCACCAGTGCCACGCCCGCCAGGGTCGCCGCGCCGTAGACCGCCAGCGCGCGGGTGCTGCGAAGGACGGCGCTGATGATGGCGGCAATGACCACCAGCCCCAGCGCGTACTCCGGCGCGAACTCGTTCATCCCCAGCAGCACCACCACCCACGCCGTGATGACGCCGAAGAGCGTGTAGACGGCGGGGATGAACCCGGGCCGCCCGGGGAGGAACGACATCCCCGCCACCAGCAGGCACACCCCGGCGACGACGAAGCGGTAGATCCACGGGTCGTGCGCCTCCGGCAGCACCACGCGGTACACGTACCCGAACCCGACCACCGCCACCGACGCCAGGATGGCCAGCCAGCGCACCGTCAGCACGTCCTTTTCGGGAAGCTGCGCGCGCGGCCGCTCCGCGTTCGGCGTGCGGGCGGCGCCGCTCACGGAAGCCAGGGAACCCGCGGACGCGACACCGCCATCTCCGGCGGGTCCGATCCGTCGGAGATGGCGGTGCAGAAGAGCTCGGCCGGCTGGCGTTCGCGTATCAAATCTCTCGTTTCTCCGTGCTTCGCGCGGGCTTGCTCCTCGGGATGTGCAAGCCGTTCGACGATCGCCGACTTCTACCGCCGCAGATACTCGTCCACGTTCTTGGCGAGCACGTCGAGCGGCACGTTGCCGCCCAGCACCAGGGCGTCGTTGAAGGCCTTGAGGTCGAACCGCGCGCCGAGCGCGGCCTGCGCACGCTCGCGCTGCCGGTTGATCTCGCTGTGCCCCACCTTGTAGCCGCACGCCTGCCCCGGCCACGAGCAATAGCGATCCACCTCGCTGGCCACCTCCAGCGGGTTGGACCCGTTCACCTCCACGAAGAACTGCACCCCCTGCTCGCGCGTCCACCCCTTGGCGTGCAGGCCGGTATCCACCACCAGCCGGCAGGCCCGGAAGGCGATGGACTGCAGGTAGCCCAGCCGGCCGACGGGATCCTGGTCATAGGCGCCCAGCTCGTCGGCGAGCTGCTCGGCGTAGAGCGCCCACCCCTCGGAGTAGGCATTGAAGGCCAGCATCTGGCGGACCAGCGGCATGTCGTGCGTGTACTCGCCCTGCCAGATGTGGCCGGGGATCGCCTCGTGGAAGGCCAGGTCCGCCAGGCTGTATCTGCTGTGCAGGTCGGTGGTGCGCAGGTTGATCCAGAAGCGGCCGGGGATCGCCCCGTCCACCGACCCGGCACCGCCGTACGCCGCCGGCGCGCCCGGCTCCTCCTCGGGCGGCAGGCGCTTCACCTCCATGTTCGGATCCACGACCGTGTTGAACGCCCGGGGCATCTGCGCGCGGATCCACGCCAGCCGGTCCTGGATGAACCGCATGATCTCGGCGCGCCCCGCGTCGCCCTCCGCGAACTGGTAGCGCGGATCGTTGGCCAGGGCCTTCATCCGCTCGCCCACGCTGCCCCGCGTGTAGCCGGCGTCCTTCAGGATGGTGTCCATGCGCGCGTGCAGCCGCGCCAGCTCCGTCCGGCCGAGCTCGTGCACCTCGTCGGGCGACATCGTGGTCGTCGTCGACGCCTTGAGGGCCCAGCGGTAGAACTCCTCGCCGTGCGGCCGCGCGGAGATGCCCGCTTCGTTGGTGGCGACGGCGCGCTGCGCCTCCAGTTCGCGGATCTGCCGGTCGAGCGCCGGGGCGACCTCCTGCGCGGCGATCCGCCGTGCGCGTCCGGCCCAGTCGCCCGCGATGCTGCGCGTCCGCCGCTCCAGCGACTCCACGAGCATTCCCCCGTCGCGCGCGCCCTGCGCGGACAGGCGCATCTGCGTGAGCGCCTTGTCGATCAGAAAGGCCGGCGGGACCATGCCGATCGCGCGCGCCTCCCGCACGCGCTCGAGCTCGCCGTCCAGCTGCCGTGCGTACGACTGCAGCCGCGCCAGGTACGCCTCGGCGTCGGCGGCGTTCTCTACACGGTGGTCGCTGTCCAGAAAGCGCGGAACGTCCAGGTAGGCGCCGACGTTCTGGATGACGACGTACGGCGTGTTGCGCCAGCCGCCCACGGTGATGTCGCCGTAGGGGAGCGCGAATCCCTCGAGCGCCGTGGTGTAGGCGCTGCGGACGACTTCCACGCTGGTGCGCACGGGGTGCGACAGGCGGCCGGCGTCGACGGCCGCGAGCGCGCCGAGGTCCGCGCGCAGCTGCGCGGCGATCCGCTCCTGCCCCGCCGCGGAGCGGTCGCCGAGCCGGGACCGGAGCCCTGCCCGCGCGCCGACGTCCAGGCCCAGGGAGGTCGCCAGCTCGGGGAACAGGTTCAGGAGGTCGCCGCCGATGCGGTCGAGAAGCGCGATGGCGGTCCGGTCGGCGTCGCCCGGGGCGCCCGGGGCCGCCGGCGGGGCCGTGCGGGCGCCGCCGCAGGCGCCAATGAGCGGCAGCGCGGCGACGGATGCAAGCGCAGCCAGCATCTCCCTGCGCGTGAGGAGGCCGGAGACGTTCGGGGTGTTCGGCATCGACGGTGGCTCGGTGTTCGTTGTGAGGGGCGGCACGGCCGGGTTCGCTCAGGGCATGCGACCGGCGCGGCCGGAAGATACGTGCCCGTACGCGGCTACCGGTTCCGCTCGATCTTCTCCTTCGCTTTGCCCTTTGCCATCTCGTCGATCATAATGGCGAGGCAGCGTATCTCCCGCAGGGGCTTCATTCCAACCCTCATTCTTTCTGAGGACTCATGGCGATCGTGGTTCGGCCGGCGACCGTGTTCGAAGACGTCGCGACGATGGTGGGCCCCAAGCGGCCGGACGCGAACGTCTGCTGGTGCCTCAGCTACCGCATCCCGTCGAAGGAGAACGTCGCGCTCAAGGGCCCGGCGCGCGGCGAGCGGGTGGCCGCGCTCATGGAGCAGGGGCCCATCGGGGTCCTGGCCTACGACGGCGAAGAGGTGGTGGGGTGGGCGGCGGTCGCGCCGCGCCGCGAGACGACGTTCGCGAACAGCCGCACGATCCCGCATGTCGGCGGCACGGATGGCGACGTGTGGGCGGTCTGGTGCATCCGCGTGCGTCCGGGGCACCGGGGGCGCGGGATCTCCCATCCCCTGCTGCAGGGCGCGGTCGAGTTCGCGCGGTCACAGGGGGCGGCCGCCATCGAGGGATACCCGGTCGACAACGAAGGCGCGAAGGTAGACCTCACGATGGCGTACGTCGGCACGCGGGGCTTGTTCGAGAAGGCGGGGTTCCGGAAGGTGGCCGACACCTCGTCCGTGCTCAACGGCTTCCCGCGGGTGCTCATGCGGCTGGAGCTGCGCTGACGCCGGCGAACGTGCGCCGGCTACGGGTTCCGCAGGATCTTCTCCATCGCTTTGCCCTTCGCCAGTTCGTCGATGAGCTTGTCGAGGTAGCGGATCTCGCGCATGGTGGGCTCTTCGATGTCTTCTACGCGGACACCGCAAACCACGCCCTTGATCAGGGCCCGCGAAGGATTCATCCGCGGAGCCTCCGCGAAGAACGTTTCGAAGTCCGTCCGGTTGCCCAGCCGCCCCTCCAGCTCCTCCTGGCCGTACCCGGTGAGCCAGCGGATGATTTCGTCGACCTCCGATTTCGTGCGCCCTTTCTTCTCCGCCTTCGCAACGTAGTGGGGATAGACGCTCGCGACGCTCGTCGTGAAGATCCGGTGCTTGGCCATCACGCACCCCTGTTTCTGAAGGATGGGCTCACCGTCACGCCGGGCGCGGGTAGAGGATGGTCCACAGGGTGCCGAACCGGTCGCGGAGCTGCGCGAATCGTGGAGCGAAGAACGTCTCGCCCAGGGGCATGCTGACCTGTCCGCCCTCCGCGAGCGCCGCGTAGGCGCGCTCCGCGAGTTCGATGGAATCGAGCGAGAGGTACAGGTAGGAGCTGCGCACGGGCTGGAAGTGCTCGGGCGGCACGTCGTTCCCGATGAGCTCCACGCCGGCGACGCTCAGGCGCGCGTGGATCACCGCGTCACGCGAGCCCGGCGGGCCGGGAACGTGGGCGGGCAGGTCGCGCACCCTGATCATCGCCGTGATCCGCCCATCGAGGTGCTCCTCGTAAAAGCGGAACGCCTCCTCGCAGTTTCCCCCGAAGTTCAGGTGCGTATACAGCTTCATCTGTCCGGTATCCCCTGAGTCGACATCGTGTGGAAGAGAACCCCACCTGACGAGTAGCCACGCGGCAGCCCGCCGTCAACTCACCCTGGCCGTCGCCCCGCACGTACAACTGGCCCAGCGCGCGCATCGGACGTGAGGCCCCGAAGGCTCGATCATGCGTCCTGGCCGGCTTACTGGGACAGGATGATGGCCGAGTAGGGACCGATGCCCACGTTCCCCGAAAAGGGCATCTCCTGCCAGGAGCCCGCCTCGGCGTGTGTATCGTAGCTTTCGTGATTCCCGTAATCCGGACTGTACCCGCTCCAGTCGCTGTTGAAGCGCACCCGCCACTGGCCGGCACGGGGAAAGCCGATCCGGTATCCCGGGTGCCCGCGGTTCGCGAAGTTGAGCACGACGACCACGTCGTCCCCCGCCCCACCCTGGTCCCAGCGGTGAAACGCGACCACCTTGTCGCTCCCCGCGTGGAACACGTTCACCCCCTGCCCACGCAGGCCGCGCGTGTGGCCGAACCAGTTCCGGCGCAGGCGGATCAGGTCGCGGTACAGGTCGTGGATCCCGCGAAACCGGTCGTACTTGTCCCAGTCGATCCGGTTCTGGTCACCGAACGGAATCGATTCCAGGATCTCCTGCCCCTGGAAGATCATGGGGATGCCCGGGCTCGTGAACACGAGCGCCGCGCCCAGGGTGGAGCGCTTCCTGGCGAACCAACTGTCCGCGTGCCCGGGGTCGATGTCTTCCACCAGCCGCCGCTTGCCGTTGCTGGTCGCGACCTCGTCGTGCGACTCGGTGTAGAGCATCCGTTCCAGCGCGTCGCCGTTGTAGTACCTCCCCTCGATCGCCGTACGGATCGCCTCCATGTCGCGGTCGCCGTCGTTCGCCGCCCGCAGAACCGCGCGAACGGGGTGCAGGAAGCGGGCGTCCCACTGCGTGTCCATTCCGGCGCCGCCCTGGCTGGTGTCCCGCGTGATGGCGGCGTTCACCTGCAGGTCTTCGGCGACGGTGATCTTCCAGGGCTGCCGGCGGTCGATCTCGTCGTTGATCCACGCCAGCAGGCTCCACCCCGCGCCGCCCAGGTTGTTGGGGTTGTCGATGGCGTCGCCGTCGTTGCCGTACACGTTGCGGACGAAGACCGTCATGTCGAACCGCAGCC
>NZ_DATBNB010000806.1 GCF_036554565.1 Longimicrobium sp.
ACGATCCGCGTGTACGGGCGCCGGGTGCGGGACGGCAACCTGAACGCGGCGACGGAACGCACGGTGGAAGAGCGGATCATCGTTCGCTGATCCACGGCCCCGAACGGCAGTTTCACGCAGAGGCCGCGGAGGGAAACGAGAGGACGCAGAGGGCTGACCAAAGCCTCTGCGTCCTCTCTGTCTTCTCTGCGCCCTCTGCGTGAAACTCTCTTCGGTTTTCCGAACGAGCGGATCAGCGCGGACCGGAACGGGGCTCCGGGTGCGGCTCACCGCCCGGCGCTGCGGCGGGGCCGGCCCCGGGCCCGCCGCGCTCGGCGGAGCGCTCGCGGCGCATGTTGCCCATGTCGGGCGCGTTCATGCGGGCAGACATGCGGCCCAGCAGCACGCGGCCGGCGCGCACGTCGTGGCCCACGTCGATCAGCAGCAGCGTCAGGTCGCCCGCGCCCCACAGCATGGCCGAAAGCACGCCGCCCTGGATGACCTCGGCCAGCAGGTTCAGCGCCAGCTCCGGCCATGCGGGCGCCTCCGACGAAGCCTCGAACATCAGCCCGGCCACCACCTCGGCGATGATGGCCACCAGCACGATCATCGCCACGATCTTGAAGAGCCGCGCGATGTACTGCAGGCCGATGTACGGCTCGGTGTCTTCGGCGCGGATGGCGCCCGGGTCGCGGCGCAGCGCCGTGGGATCGCTGGGCGGCACCGCCGGGCGCGACACCAGGTCGTCGTCGCTCGCATGCCCCCCCGAGTGCCCGTAGTTGGGCCCCCCGCCTACGGGAGCTCCGCCCCCCGCCGCCCCGTGCCCCGTGGGTCCGCCGCCGATGGGCCCGCCCGCCTGGTCGTCTTGCATCGTCCCTCTCCCCGTGTGGTCTTCGTCAGCCCGCGTATCGATCAGAACCCCTGGTGCTCCATCAACGCCGCCGCTCGGCGACGAACAGCTGCGCCTCGCCGAAGCCCGCCCGTCGCGCCGCGTCGGCGGCCCACTCCAGCCGGGCCACCTGCTTATCGGTGTGCCCGTCGCTTCCCAGCGAGAAGCGCACCCCCGCCTGCGCCGCCTTGCGCAGCAGCCGGTCGTGCGGCAGACGGTAGCGGTTGCTGATCTCCAGCGCCACCCCGCTTTCCGCCAGCGCCTCCACGTACCGGTCTTCCCGCTCGTCCGTCCACCACGCCCCCACGTCCGGCTCGATGTCGTACAGGGCCGGCGGCGTGAGCGTGCTGTGCGCCGCGATGTGGATGGGCATGGTGCGCACCATCCGGCACAGCTCGCTCACCATCACGTCCATGAGCTCCTGCGGCTTCTGGTTCCACGGCTCGGGAAGGGTCTGCCACCAGGGCGAGCCCATCCCCCCGCCCGGCAGCGGAAAGCCGTGGTTGCTGCCGATGCGGTAGTCGAAGCGGTCCAGCAGCTCCTGGGGCAGCTCCTGGATGAAGTCGTCGCACCAGCAGAACTCGCCCGAGCGGAACACCGGCACGTCTTCCAGCGCGTCCTGGTAGCGCCGCAGCGCCGCCTCGGTGGCCACGAACCGCTCGGTGTTGCGCCGCGAGATGTGGTCGGCGATGCCGATCTGCACGCCGCGCTCCCGCGCCAGCGCCACCACCCGCTCCAGTGGCAGGTCGCCGTCCGAGAACGTGGTGTGCGAATGCAGGTCCTGCGTGCCGATCAGCGAATCTGCCATGTCCCCCGGCATTCAGTTCCCCCGCGCCGTGCGCGTGCGATAGCGTGCGCGGTACGCCTGCTCCGCCCCCTGGATGGCCAGCCAGCCGGCCTGCCCCTCGGGACCCAGCCGCTCGCGGGGCACCCGCTTGGTGGGCCACGGCGCGGTCACCTCGTCCAGCGAGCCGTGCCACATCTCCATCGTCGCCTCCACGATGGCCTCCGCGGCGCGCTCGCGCTCCTCGGCGCCGATGCGGTTGAGGCTCACCGTCACCCGCAGCGACCCGCGCGAAAACGCGTCCGCCAGGAAGGTGGCGTACTCCTCGCGCCGCGCCTCGTTTCTCGGGCCTCCGGCGCGCGACAGCAGCCCGCGCAGCGCCACGGCGTCCTCCGCCAGCCCGCGGCCCAGCAGCGTGTGGGCCGTGTA
>NZ_DATBNB010000807.1 GCF_036554565.1 Longimicrobium sp.
TGACAGGGCAGGGATGGGCCCAGTGTTTCTGCCGTGATGGAGCGCTGATCCGGCTGTGTGGCGGATCCCTCAGTCGCTGCGATCGACGGCGTGGGGGCAGGTTCGCCGGGGCCGTTCCTTCGGGATGACAACGTGGCGGTCCGGCCAGATGACCTGGGGGCTGGCGGCGCGTCGCTCAGCCGCTCAGCCGCGGGCGGCGGGTGGGCGCGCCGGGATCGCGCACCCGCCGCTCCGGCGCGATCACGCCCGCGATCAGCAGTCCCGAGACCAGGGCCACGGCCGTGAGCATCATGCTGAACGCCGTTTCGATCCCCGCCAGCGTCTGCCGCTCCATCAGCGAGGTGAGCCCGCGGAAGCCCACGCTCCCCGGCACCAGCAGCAGAATGCCGGGCACCAGCACCACGGCGGGGGGCCGGTTCTGCAGCCGCGCGTAGATGCTGCTGGCCAGGCCCACGGCGAAGGCCCCGGCAAAGGCGCCCAGCTCCACCCCCAGCGCCGAGGCCCCCACCTGGCCGCCCCCCACGCCGAACGCCGTGCCCACCACGATCCACGGGATGTCGCGCGGCGCGGCCTTCAGCAGCACCACGCCGCAGAGGGGCGAGACGACGAGCGCCACGAGCCCGGCCCACCCCGGCAGCGAGCCCGCCTGCACCGCGGCCGGCGCGCCGAACGCGGCGGTCGCCAGCCGATTGCCCAGCGCCACGCCGAACGCCAGCCCCAGGAAGGTGATGAAAGCGCCGCTCAGCCGCGCCGTTCCCGACGCCAGCTGCCGGCTGGCGAGCTCGTTCAGCGCGTTGGTCAGCGTCAGCCCCGGCAGCAGCACGATCAGCCCGGCGAGCGTGGCGACGAGGACGGAGAGCGGGCCGCCCAGGTGTGCCAGCGCCACGGCCGCGCCGCTCACCAGCAGGGCGGCCAGGGGCTCGAACACGCGCCCCAGCCGCGGCACCCGCGCGGCCACCAGCATGAATCCCCGCAGCCCCAGCCCCAGCAACGTGCCGGCGACGATCTCGCGCAGGCCGCCGCCCAGCAGCAGACAGCTCGCCCCGGAGATGCCGCCGAAGGCCAGCGTCGTCAGGAACGGCCCGTACGGCGACGGGGACGCGGCGATGGCGGCGATGCGCTCGCTCCCCTCCGCGGGAGAGATGAGTCCCTGCGCCACCTCCAGGCTCACGCCGTGCACGGCCGCCAGGTTGCGCAGGTCCACGTCGCCTGGCTGCACGCGCAGCATGTAGGTGCGCTGGAACTCCACCGGGCCGAACGACGCCATCAGCGACGTGGGCTGCGAAAAGAACTGCGCGCCCTGCAGCCCCAGCCGGTCCGAAAGGGCGCCCAGGATGTCTTCCAGCCGGTGCGACGCCTCGCCATAGCTGTGCATGGCGCGCCCCAGGTGCATCACGAAGCCCACGGCCGCGGGATCGGGCTCGGCGTACTCGGTCCGGGCGGTGCTCGCCACGTCGTTCTCCATCCTGGGAAAAAGAGATGGATCATGCAGAGCCGCAGAGACGCAGAAGAGCCCTCCCTTCGTCTCTCTCTGCGACTCTGCGCCTCTGGGTGAGTCCAATTCTCCTGAAAGTCGCGCCACGGGAGCACGCTCAGCAAGGGATACCCTAGCCGCCACGCGCCGGGCGCACTACCTTCAGAAACTCCTTCCGCACTCACGCCCTGCCGCACTCACGCACTCCACGAAGCTGGCCCTTGTCCCGCCGCCGCGCGGACGCTAACTTCCATGGCGTGATACTTGCAAGCGGTCGGGCCGACTCCCCTCATACGGGTATTGTGGCTGCCGGAGTTCTCGGCGTCATCCCGGCCCGGCTGTCTTCGCAACGACTCCCTGAAAAACCGCTGCATCCGCTCGCTGGCCGGCCCCTGATCGAATGGGTCTGGCGGCGCGTTTCGGCGTTCGCTTTGTTCGATGCGCTCGTCATCGCGACCGACAGCGAGCGCGTGGCCAACGTCGCGCGCGGGTTCGGCGCGCGGGTGGCGCTCACGCGCGAGGACCATCCCTCCGGCACCGACCGCGTGGCGGAAGTGGCACAGATGGGCGAGTACGAGGGCTTCGGCACCATCGTCAACGTGCAGGGCGACGAGCCGTTCGTGCGCCGCGAGCATCTCGAAGCCGCCATCGGGCTCGTCCGCGAGGGCGGGTGGGACGCGGGCACCGTGGCGACGCCCATCGGCTCGGCGGACGAGTGGCGCGAGCCCTCGGTGGTGAAGGTGGTGCGGGGCGACGACGGCGCGGCGCTGTACTTTTCGCGCGCCCCGGTCCCCTTCGCACGCGACGCCGAGCCGGACTTCGCCTCCGGGCCGTACCTGCGCCACGTGGGCATCTACAGCTACCGCCGCGACGCGCTGCTCCGCTGGGTGGCGCTGGCCGAGGCGCCGCTGGAGCGGATCGAAAAGCTGGAGCAGCTCCGTCCGCTGGCCGCGGGCATCCGCATCGGCGTGGCGGTGGGCGCGCCGGCCGAGGGCGGGGTCGACACCCCGGCCGACGCGGCGCGCGCAGAGCGCATCCTGGGCAGTGCATCTACACCCGACCTGATCGAGGCACCCGCATGACCGCCATGAACACGACTCCCACCAAGTACATCTTCGTCACCGGCGGCGTGGTGTCGTCGCTGGGGAAGGGGATCGCCGCGGCCTCCATCGGCCGGCTCCTGGTGGACCGCGGGCTGCGCGTGACCATCCAGAAGTTCGATCCGTACATCAACGTCGATCCCGGCACCCTGTCGCCGTTCCAGCACGGTGAAGTGTTCGTCACCGACGACGGGGCGGAGACGGACCTGGACCTGGGCCATTACGAGCGCTTCGTGGGCGAGTCGCTTTCCGTCGCCAATTCCATCACCACGGGGCGCATTTACCAGGAAGTCATCCAGAAGGAGCGCCGCGGCGAGTACCTGGGCGCCACCGTGCAGGTGATTCCCCACATCACCGACGCCATCAAGACGGCCATCCGCCGCCTGGCGCCCAACCACGACGTGGTGATCACCGAAATCGGCGGCACGGTGGGCGACATCGAGTCGCTTCCGTTCCTCGAGGCCATCCGCCAGTACCGGCAGGAGGTGGGGCGCGAGCACACGCTGTTCATCCACCTGACGCTGATCCCCTACATCGCCGCGGCGGGCGAGCTGAAGACCAAGCCCACGCAGCACTCCGTGCGCGAGCTGATGGAGATCGGCATCCAGCCCGACATCCTCATCTGCCGCAGCGAGCACGCGCTTCCGCCGGAGATGCGCCGCAAGATCGCCCTGTTCACCAACGTGGACGTGGCCAGCGTGATCGAGGCGCGCGACGTGGCCAGCATCTACGAGGTGCCGCTGGAATACCACAAGCAGCGGCTGGACGACCAGGTGTGCGCCAAGCTCGGCCTGCAGACGTCGAAGCCGGACCTGGGCGAGTGGGAGCGGCTGGTGGAGCGGGTGAAGCGGCCGAAGAACGGCGCGGTGAAGATCGCCGTGGTGGGCAAGTACGTGGCGCTGGTCGATTCGTACAAGTCCGTCCAGGAGGCGCTGTACCACGGCGGCATCGCCAACGACGTGAAGGTGGAGATCGACTGGCTCTCGTCCGAAGACTTCGAGAACGGACAGCCGGCTGACAAGCTGTCGCAGTACCACGGCCTGCTCATCCCCGGCGGATTCGGCGTGCGCGGGGTGGAGGGGATGCTTTCCGCCATCCAGTGGGCGCGAGAGAACGGCCTGCCGTTCTTCGGCATCTGCCTGGGGATGCAGACGGCCATCATCGAGTTCTCGCGCTCCGTCTGCGGCCTCACGCAGGCGCACTCCGCCGAGTGGGAGCGCGACACGAGCGACCCGGTGATCTGCCTGATGGACAGCCAGCGCCAGATCACCGACCTGGGCGGCACGCAGCGGCTGGGGGCGTACACGGCGCGCCTGGCGCCGGGCTCGCGCTCCGCCGAGATCTACGGCGGCCACGAGATCAGCGAGCGCCACCGGCACCGGTACGAGGTGAACAACGAGTACCGGCCGCAGCTGGAAGACGCGGGCATGCGCATCAGCGGCACCTCGCCCGACGGCAACCTGGTGGAGATGATCGAGCTGCCGGACCACCCCTGGTTCGTCGCCACGCAGGCGCACCCGGAGCTCAAGTCGCGGCCGGACCATCCGCATCCGCTCTTCGCCTCCTTCGTCACCGCGGCGGTCGCTCGGCGCAACGGCGAGGAGCAGGTGAGCCTGCACCGCGATCTCACGCCGGCCGCGTCGAAGGTGGCGGCTGCGGAGTCCGCGCCGGAGACGGTGGTCGCGTGATGGACGTTCCGACCCAGGCGCACATCGATTCTCTCCTGGCCTACGCCGGGGCGGGGTCGGGGAACGCCGCCGATTCGGTGACGGAGATCGCGCGCGGGCTGGAGCAGCTTCGCGACACGGGGACGGCCGATTTGACGGCCCGCGACGCCGACGTCCTCGCGGACGTGGGCGAGCAGCTGAAGCGCGGTGCGCTGGGGATGCTCGGCGGCGGGCAGGCGCCGCCCGAGACCCAGCGGGAGGCGCACCTGCGGCTCCGCGCCGCGGACGACTTCCTGGAGGTGAGCGAGCTCATCCGGGCCCGGGTGGCCGCGGGATGACGGACGCCGCCGAGCTGTTCCGCGTGGGCGGGCCCTTCTTTCTCCTCGCCGGGCCGTGCGTCGTGGAGCACGACGCGCTGAACCTGCAGGTGGGCGAGGCGCTGGCGCGGCTAGCGGACGACCTGGGGCTGCCGGTCGTCTTCAAGGCATCGTTCGACAAG
>NZ_DATBNB010000808.1 GCF_036554565.1 Longimicrobium sp.
CCCCGTTGCGCAGGAGACCTGAATCGCGCTCCGGCTGGCCTGGTGCACTCGACCATGCGTGCAGTCCGCGAAGGCGGACTTTGGGCCGTCGTTGCCGCGACTTCAGTCGCCCCAGCAGGGCCGAGGCCTCTGCTCCGTGCCCGCCCCGCGCACCTGAGCCTTGAAGTGTACCCCCTCTCTCACGCTGTTTGTGGGAGAGGGTCGCACGCGTGTCAGCGCGGCGGGGTGAGGGGCCCCACGGCAGCCGAGGCCCGGGCTTCCGTGACCGCTGCCGCGCCCAACCGTTTACGTGTCCGCAACTAGATCCTTCGGCCCGCGTCCTTTGTGCTGCGGGCCGGTTCGGTGCGCCTGGGCCTCAGGATGACAGGCTTCGGTGCTCCGGCCGGCTACGCCGCTTCAGCCGTCTCGACTGTGTCGGCTGCTTCGGCGCGGTCCATCCGCTCGGGGGCGCTGATGCCCAGCACCGCCAGGCCGTTGCGCAGCACCACCTGCACCGCGCGCGCAAGCACCAGCCGCGCGCGCGACTGCTCGGGCGTCACCTCGGCGCCGATCACGCGTAGCGTGGCGTCGCGGTTGCCGGCGTGGTACCACGAGTTCACCGCGCCCGCCACCTCTTCCAGGTAGGCGCAGATCGCGTGCGGCGTGTGCGCCTCGGCCGAGAGGTGCACCTCCTCCGGAAAGCGCAGCAGCAGCTTCGCCAGCTCCGCCTCGGACTCGTGGGACAGCTGCGACAGGTCCGCCGACTTGGCGTCCAGCGTGGCCGGGTCGACCTCGGCGCGGCGGAAGATGGACCACATCCGCGCGTGGGCGTACTGGACCTTGTAGACCGGGTTGCGGTCGGACTGCTCCAGCGCCAGGTCCAGGTCGAAGGTCAGCTGGGCCTCGGCGCGGCGCATCAGAAAGAAGTAGCGCGCCACGTCCACGCCCACCTCGTCGTACAGCTCGCGCATCGTCACGTAGTCGCCCGCGCGCTTGCTGAACTTCACCTCCTGGCCGCCGCGCATCACCAGCACCATCTGGTGAAGCACGTACTCGGGATAGCCCGCCGGCAGCCCCAGCGCCCGCAGCCCGGCGCGGACGCGGGCCGTCGTACCGTGGTGGTCGGCGCCCTGCACGTTGATGGCGCGCTGGAAGCCGCGCTCCCACTTGCTGACGTGGTAGGCTACGTCCGGCAGGAAGTAGGTGGGATGGCCGGTGCTCTTGACCATCACCCGGTCCTTGTCGTCGCCGTACTCCGTCGTCCGCAGCCAGAGCGCGCCGTCCTTTTCGTAGACCAGCCCCGTCTCGCGCAGCCGCCGGATGGTGTCTTCCACCGCGCCGCCGCCGTACAGCGACGATTCCAGGAAGAAGGTGTCGAACTTCACCCGGAAGCCCTCGAGGTCGCGGTTCTGCTCCTCGCGCAGCACCTTCACCGCGTACCGCCGCATCTCGTCGAGCGCGTCGGATGACTCGTCGCCACGCCAGCGGTCGCCGTGCTCCGCCGCCAGCGACTGGGCGATCTCGCCGACGTAGCCGCCGTGGTAGCCGTCCTCCGGGAACGCCACGTCGTTGCCGACCGCCTGCTGGTACCGCGCCCAAACGCTGCGGGCCAACCGGGCAATCTGCTCGCCCGCGTCGTTGTAGTAGTATTCGCGTTCGACGGCCCACCCGTCCCACGCCAGCAGCTCGGCGACGGCGTCGCCCATCGCCGCCTGGCGCCCGTGCCCGATGTGCAGCGGGCCCGTGGGGTTGGCGGAAACGAACTCCACGTTCACCGCCTTCCCCTGCCCCGCGTTCGACCGGCCGTACGCATCGCCTTCGCTGACGATGCGCACCAGGCCGTCGCGCAGGTAGTCGCTGGAGAGGCGGAAGTTGATGAAGCCCGGCCCGGCCACCTCGGCCGAGCGAATGCCGGCGGCGGACGCGTCGATGCGCCCCACCAGCTCGTCGGCGATCTGGCGCGGCGCCTTGCGCAGCGGCTTGGCCAGCGCGAGGGCGACGTTGGTGGCCCAATCGCCGTGCTCCGGGTTGCGCGGGCGCTCCAGGACGATGGCGCCCGGCTCGCTTACGCCCATCTCGCCCAGGGCGCGGGCGATTTCCCGCTGCAGCTTTTCTACCGGCATCTACTCGCTCTTGGGTGCCGGCTTGGGCTCGGCCTTGGGGGCCGCGGCGGCGGTATCGGCTGCCTTGGTCTCGGTGGACGGCTTGGTCTCGGCGGGCTTTGCGCCCCCGTCGCTTTCGGCGGCCTTCGTGTAGCCCTCGCCGCGCTGGTAATCGGGGATGTAGAAGCCGCTTCCCGTGAAGACGAGCCCGGCGCCCGCGGAAATGCGGCGTTGCGCCGGCTTGCCGCACGCCGGGCAGTCGGCGACGGGCTCGTCGGACATCTTCTGGAACTTCTCGAAGTCGTTGCCGCACTCGGGGCAGCGATACTCGTACGTCGGCATCGGTATTTCGGTCGCTTGTACCTTTTCGTCACAAACCCGCGTAAGGTAATCCGCGGGCGCGGGTGCGGCAACGGAGGCCCCCTCCCCCGGCCCCGAGAGGCATGGGTGCGCTTCGACCGGCTGCCGATGCACGCCTCAGCAGCCCCCTCTCCCCGGCCCTCTCCCCCGCTGCGCAGGGGAAAGGGAGAATTCGACCCCGCTCCGGCAGGTGCGGCGCGCGCACCGTCATCCCGATGGAGCGGCCCCGACCAGCCTGCCCGTACGCCATGGACCGCAGCGACTGAGGTATCCGCCACACAGCTCGGATGGCGCTTCGTCCTCGCGGACACACCTTGGTTCTGGGCATGGGTGCGCTTCGACCGGCTGCCGATGCACGCCTCAGCAGCCCCCTCACCCCGGCCCACACCCCCGCTTCGCAGGGGA
>NZ_DATBNB010000809.1 GCF_036554565.1 Longimicrobium sp.
TGGTGGACACCGGCATGCACGCCTCGAAGTCCAAGATCCTGGAGGCGGCCGAGCAGCTCTACGGCGACCAGCCGCCGGCCGCGATCGTCCTGACCCACGGCCACTTCGACCACGTCGGCACCGTCGAGCGCCTGGCGGCGATGTGGGACGTGCCGGTCTACGCGCACAAGCTGGAGCTGCCGTACCTGACCGGGCGGTCGTCGTATCCGCCGCCGGACCCGACCGTCGGGGGGGGCGCCATGGCGCGGCTCTCCGGGCTCTACCCGAAGAAGCCGATCGACCTCGGCAGCCGGGTGCAGGCGCTGCCCACGGACGGCGATGTGCCCGGCATGCAGGGCTGGCGGTGGATCCACACGCCGGGGCACACGGCCGGCCACGTCGCGCTCTTCCGCGACGCCGACCGCACGCTGATCGCGGGCGACGCGTTCGTCACCACGCGGCAGGAGGCGCTGACGTACGTGATGGAGCAGACGCCCGAGGTGAACGGCCCCCCGATGTACTACACGCCCGACTGGCCCCGGGCGGAGCATTCCGTTCGCCTGCTGGCGGCTCTGGAGCCGGAGCTCGCCGCGACGGGGCATGGCATTCCCCTGGGCGGCGCGCAGCTTCGCGACGAGCTGCGCGCGCTGGCCGCAGACTTCCGTAACCGCGCCATGCCGGCCCGGGGCCGCTACGTGAAGGAGCCGGCGGTGACGGACGAGCGCGGCCTCGTCTCGGTGCCGCCCCGGGCCATCGACGCGGACAAGGTGATGATCGCCGCCGGCGTGGCGTTCGGACTGGGCATCCTGCTGGCCCGCGCCGCCCGCTCGCGCCGCACCCGCCACGCGGAGTACGATGGGTACCAGGAGCCGGTCATCCTGTAGCGCGTCGGCGGATGTGACGATGCCCGCCCGCTCGGCCTGAGCGGGCGGGCATCTCGCTTTCGTCTGGACGGCCGCTATCTTGAGCCCCTCACTCCCGTATCCCATCCTTTCCGCCACCCGATGCACCCTCCCGCCGACCTGGTCATCCGCTCGCGCCGCGTGGTCCTACCCGACGGCATGCGTCCCGCCGCTGTCCGCATCTCCGACGGCCTCATCGCGTCCGTCGACAGCTATGACGATGCGCAGGGTGGGACGGTGGTGGACGTCGGGGATGCCATCGTCATGCCCGGGCTGGTGGACACGCACGTCCACGTGAACGAGCCCGGCCGGACGGAGTGGGAAGGATGGGAGACGGCGACGCGCGCCGCGGCCGCGGGCGGCGTGACGACGCTGATCGAGATGCCGCTGAACAGCATTCCGGCGACGACCACGGTTCCGGCGCTGACCGCAAAGGTGGCCGAAGCGTGGAGCAAGTGCAGTGTGGACGTGGGATTCTGGGGCGGCGTGGTGCCCGGAAATGCGTCAGACCTCCCCGCTCTGTGGGAGGCGGGCGTCTTCGGGTTCAAGTGCTTTCTCGCCCCCTCCGGCGTGGACGAGTTCCAACACGTGACCGAGGCGGACCTTCGGCTGGCGATGCCGGTGCTGGCGCAATTGGGGGCGCCGCTGCTGGTGCACGCGGAGCTTCCCGCGCCGCTGGAGCGCGCCGCGGCTTCGATCGCGGGGATGGACCCGCGCAGCTACGCCACGTACGTCCGCTCGCGCCCGCCTGAAGCGGAGGTGGAGGCGATCGAGTTGGTGATCCGCCTCTGCCGCGAGTTCGGGACGCGCGTCCATCTGGTCCACCTGGCGGCTACCAATGCGCTGCCCCTGCTGCGCGACGCCCGTGCGGAGGGACTGCCGGTGACCGTCGAGACCTGCCCGCACTACCTGCACTTTGCGGACGATGACATCGCGGAGGGCGCAACGGAGTTCAAGTGCGCGCCGCCCATCCGGGGCCGCGGGAACCAGCAGGGGCTGTGGGACGGGCTCGCTGCCGGCGACATCGACCTCGTGGCTTCTGACCACTCCCCCTGCCCGCCGGAGATGAAGGCGCGGGAGTCGGGTGACTGGTTCGCGGCTTGGGGCGGAATCGCCTCGCTGCAGCTCGGGCTTCCCGTAATGTGGAGCGCGGCCGGGGAGCGCGGAATGGGCCCGGAGCATATCGCCCGGTGGATGAGCGCGGCGCCGGCGCGCCTGGCGGGGCTGCAGGCGCGGAAGGGCGCCATCGCACCCGGGTTGGACGCCGACCTGGTGGTGTGGGATCCCGATGGCCAGGTGCGGGTGAGCCCTGAGATGCTCCATCACCGGCACAAGCTGACGCCGTACGCGGGCGGCCTCTTTTCCGGCGAGGTGCTGGCGACGTACGTTCGTGGAACCCGGGTGTACCACCGCGGCCGGTTCGCCGCCGCACCCGCCGGGCGCCTTCTCCTTCGCGGCGACGCATGACCGACTTCGCGGACCTTCCCGATCTCGCCGCCGAGCGCCTGGGCGGCGCCGTGCTGCTGGCCAACGACGAGTTCTTCGCGCCCAAGGAAGGGCTGCTGAAGCCCGGCGCCCCCGAGTGGCGCGAAGGCGAGTACACGGAGCGCGGCAAGTGGATGGATGGCTGGGAAACGCGCCGCCACTCGCCGGACCACGACTGGTGCATCGTCCGCCTGGGCACGCCGGGCATCATCCGCGGCGTGGTGGTGGATACCAGCTTCTTCCGCGGCAACTACCCCGAGCACTGCTCCATCGAGGCGTGCGCCATCCACGGAACGCCATCGCTCGAACACCTGGCGAGTGCAGCGGAGTGGACGGAGATCGTGCCCAAGTCGCCGCTGCAGGGCGACCATCGCAACACGTTCCCCGTGGCGCACGAAGGGCTGGTCACGCACCTGCGGCTGAATATCCATCCCGATGGAGGCGTGGCGCGGCTGCGCGTCCATGGCGAGGTCGTTCCCCAGTGGACGCAGTTCGTGCGGCAGGGCGGCGAGGTTGACCTGGCCGCGCTGGAGAACGGCGGATGGGTGATGTCGTGCAGCGACATGTTCTTCGGCCACCGGCAGAACCTGATCCTTCCCGGGCGCTCGCTGTTCATGGGCGATGGATGGGAAACACGCCGGCGTCGCGGCCCGGGGTACGACTGGAGCATCATCCGCCTGGCCGCGCCGGGGCCGATCCACCGGGTGGAGATCGACACCGACCACTTCAAGGGCAACCCGCCCGAGCGCTGCTGGATGGAAGGCATCCACCGTCCCGGCGCGACGGCCGAGGAGTTGGCCGACGGGGCGGCGCCCTGGACGATGCTGCTGCCGGAAAGCAGGCTTCAGCCCCACGCCCGATTCCGGTTCGAGGACCTGGACACCATCGGCGCGGTGACGCACGTGCGGCTGAACATCGCCCCGGACGGCGGGATCGCGCGGCTGCGCGTGTTCGGCACCCTGGCAGAGGCCCCGCGGTGAGCCACCTCACGCGCCTGAACGAGCTGCCGCCCGCCGACG
>NZ_DATBNB010000810.1 GCF_036554565.1 Longimicrobium sp.
GCGGCGTTGGGACCATGCGCGGCGTGTGTGGCGGATCCCTCAGTCGCTGCCGTCTTTGGCGCGTGGGCGGGTGCCGAGTGGCCGCTTCTTCGGGATGACATCCCGTGTTACCATGGCGTTCACGTACGCCCCGGTGTCAGGGGCGTGCGCGGGTGCCCATCTGCAGGACGTGCTTGCGGAAGGCCTGGTATTCGGGGGTGTCGTCCTTTAGGCGCGCCTGGTCCACGTTCAGCGTGCGGATCATGGTGCGCGCGTTCCGGACCCGCTCCTGGCTGGTGGGGTGGCTGGCGAACCAGGTGTCGAGCAGACCGGGCTCGCTCGCCTGCTGCTTGAGCAGGTCCTCGAAGAAGGTGGCCACGCCTTCCGGATCGTAGCCCGCCGCGGGCAGCGTCTGCACCGCCCGCATGTCGGCCTCGCGCTCCGCCTCGCGGCCGTACTTGGCGAAGAGCGCCGAGCCGCCCGCCTGGATGGCCACCTGCTCCACCACACCCGGCTCGCGCCCCAGCAGCACGTAGACGAGCGTCACCAGCGTCCCCGCGCCGCGCTGCTTCTTCATCTGCTCGATGCCGTGCCGCTCCGTCACGTGCGCGATCTCGTGCCCCAGCACGCCCGCGAACTCCGAGTGCTGGTCGGCCGTCTCGATGAGCCCGCGGTTGACGAAGATGTGGCCGCCCGGGATGGCGAAGGCGTTCACCTCCGGCGAATCCACCAGGTAGAAGGTGTACTCGCGCCCGGTGGAGTCGGCGCGCGCGACCAGCTCGTCGCCCATCCGGTTGAGGGTGGCGACGGCCGCGGGATCGTTGATCAGCGGCACCTCGGCCTTTACCTGGGCCGCGTACTCGGCGCCGAGCTGCGCTTCTTCGTCCAGGCCCACGTCTCCGCCGCAGGCAGCGAGCGCCAGGAGCAGGGCGGCGCCGACAAGCCGGCCGGGCCGCGCGAGCGTGCGAGATGGTGCGCGAGTCACGATTCGTCCCCCATGTGCGATCAGTCGTTCGCCGACAACGCGTTGACCGGGCCGCACTTCACGATGCGCGCCAGCAGGGGCCCAAACGGCGCGTGGGCCGGAGAATCGTCTCCCGCCCACGCCTGACCGCATCACTTCGCCCGCCCGACGTCACGGGCTCTCCTGGTGCCACTGGTTCGCGGCCGCCCACAGCGCGCGGAGCCGATCGCGGTCGCTGCTGGCGACGGCGTCGCGGGTGGCCGAGAGATGCGCGGCCATCGAGGCGAGGGCGGTGCTTACCTCGTCGGCGTTGTCCACCAGGATGTCGGCCCACATCTCGGGCGAGCTGCCGGCAAGGCGCGTGACGTCGCGGCCTCCAGGCCCGAGGTCGGATCGCGCGATGCCCGCTTCCGCCAGCGCGCGTGCCAGCGCGGTCGAGGCGGCCTGGGGGAGGTGGCTGGCCCACGCGAGGCGGCGGTCGTGATCGGCCGCGTCCATCACCTCCGGCACGGCGCCGACCACGGTCCACAGCTCGCGCGCGAGTTCCAGCGCATCGGACTCGGTGGATCGGGTCGGCGACAGGTACACGGGGGCGCCCTCGAACAGGCCGGTGCGCGAAGCATCCCATCCGCTGCGGTGGTCGCCGGCCAGCGGGTGCGATCCCACGAAACGATCGCCGATCCCCATCTGCTCGGCGGTGTCCACAATCGACCGCTTGGTGCTTCCCACGTCGGTGACCAGCCGCACGCCCTCCATCCTGCCCGCCAGTTCCCGCAGCAGCTGGCGCGCGGCGACGACGGGAACCGCGAGCACGACCACGTCCAACGGCTCGTTCCACGTCAGCGGCTGGGCGATCCCCTGCGCCGCCGCCGCCCGCACCGCCGCCTCGTCACGGTCACCGGCGAACACGTGGACGCCCTTCGCCGCCAGGTCGCGGGCCAGCGAGCCGCCGATCAGGCCCAGGCCGAGGATGGCGGCGGACTCGATCATTCCTGCTCCAGCTGCACTCGGCGGCTGAGGCCCACCAGGTGCCAGAAGATGTAGCGCACGTCGTCTTCCGCCAGGCCGGCCTCGCGCGCCAGCGCGCCCGCGCGACGCACGATGGCGGCTTCGCGGGGCGGATCCAGCGTGGGCATCCCCAGCTCACGCTTCAGCGGGCCCACCTGCCGCGCCAGCTCCACCCGCTGCGCGATCAGCCCCACGATGGCGCGGTCCACCTCCACGATCTCGTCGCGAAGCCGGTCCAGCTCGGCCCTGGGCGACCAGTCGGCTTCCGTGGACGCGCTCATGCCGCCTCCACCCGCAGGCCGGTGCGCGGACCGGCCACGGTGCGGCCCGCGGCCTCGGCGAAGGGGCGAATCTGCCGCATCAGCTTCTCGAAGTTCTGCAGCGTCAGCGACTGGTCGCCGTCGGACAGGGCCGTCTCGGGCGACGGGTGCACCTCCACGACCAGCCCGTCTGCCCCCGCGGCGATGGCGGCAAAGGAGAGCGGCGCCACCAGGTCGGCGCGGCCGCCGGCGTGGCTGGGGTCCACCATCACCGGCAGGTGCGTCTCGGCCTTGAGCACGGGAATGGCCGCGATGTCGAGCGTGTTGCGCGTGGCCGTTTCGTAGGTGCGGATGCCGCGCTCGCACAGGATGACGTCGCGGTTGCCCTGCGCCATCACGTACTCGGCCGCCATCAGGAACTCCTTGATCGTGGCGCTCATCCCGCGCTTGAGCAGCACCGGGCGCTGCACCCGGCCCACCTCGGAAAGCAGCGAGAAGTTCTGCATGTTGCGCGCGCCGATCTGCAGCACGTCCGCGTATTCCGCCACCAGCTCCACCTGCCGCGTGTCCATCACCTCGGTGACGATGGGCAGCCCCGTCTCGGCGCGCACCTCGGCCAGCATCTTCAGCCCCGCCTCGCCCAGCCCCTGGAAGGCGTACGGCGACGAGCGCGGCTTGAAGGCACCGCCGCGCAGCATCCCCGCTCCCGAAGCCGCCACGGACCGCGCCGTTTCGCGCAGCATGTCGCGCCCTTCCACCGAGCACGGGCCCGCGATGATGGCCAGCGCGCGCCCGCCCACCTCGGCCGCGTCGCCCACGCGCACGATGGAGGGCCCGGCGGAGAACTCGTGCGAGGCCAGCTTGTACGGCTTGAGCACGGGGTGCACCGATTCCACGCCGGCGATGCTGAGGAGCGCAGCCTCGTGAAGCAGCGACTCGTCGCCGATGCAGCCGATGATGGTGCGGTGCTCGCCGCGCGAAAGGTGCGTGCGCATGCCGAGGGTTTCGACGCGCTCGCGGATGTGGTCCAGCTCGGCGTCGGAAACGTTCGGACGGGTGACGATGATCATCGGTCGTTCTCCTGCGTTGTGTGGCGGATGCGGGCAAACAAAAAGGCTCCCCGAGAGCTGGGAGCCTTTGGATGCCTGTTGGCGAGCTGATCCTACGCGCGCGCGGCCGGCCCCGGACTCCCGTCGGGAAACCCGTAATAGCCGTAGCCGCGGTACCAGGTGCGCGCGCAGATGCTCATAGGATCAAGGGTAATATGACGACCGCTGGAGCACAAGCGCCCAGCCACAATCATTTATCGCCACAATACAAACAGGCGGACAAATCCCCGCCGGGCCCCTCCAGAACGTGCGAGATCACCCGGGCGACCCATAATCCCATTCACGACAAATCTACCACGGTACAACTTGCCGATCGCTCTTGGAATTCTGACGAGCA
>NZ_DATBNB010000811.1 GCF_036554565.1 Longimicrobium sp.
GCGCGAAGTAGTTGACGACGGCGTTCAGGCTGGCCTTGGCGCCGTACCCCAGCAGGTCGCGCAGCTCGGGCCGGCCCAGCAGCGGCTTCACCGGCGGGCGGACGATGGCCAGCGCCAGCACGCTTTCCAGCCCTGTCTGGATCAGCGACCCCCACACCAGGCTCCACACGCCGAAGCCCGCCAGCGCCAGGGCGGTGACGGCGATGGCATAGCCCACCACGTAGCTGACGACGCTGACGGTGAACAGCGACCCCGCCCTCATCTCGCGCTGAAGGATGGCCCGGGGCACCACGCCGAACGCCCCCATCACGAAGAGCAGCGATTGGACGGCCAGCACGCCCGGAAGCTGCGGGCTGGCCAGCAGCACCCCCGCCACCGGCGCCAGCAGGGCCACCAGGGCGGTAATGCCCAGCCCCAGCAGGATGGACGCGGAAAAGGCGGTGCGAAGGTGGCGCGGGGTCAGCTCGCGCCGCTGCACGATGGCCGGCCCCAGCCCCAGGTCGGCCACCAGCGTGGCCAGGCCGGTCACCACCAGCGCCAGGGCCACCAGGCCGAAGTCGGCGGGAGGAAGCAGGCGGGCCAGCAGCACGCCCGTGGCGAACTGCAGCAGCCCCTGCACGACGGAGGTGCCAAGACGCCACTGGGCGGCCGAAAGAGTTCGGGCGCCCAGTGTGCGCCCCGTGGGGGGCGAATCGGTCACGTGGTTTCGCGAACGGGCGGGCCAGTCACGCGGCGCCGGTGCCGCGAAGCACGGTGGGCAGCGTCAGGGCCAGGATCTTCATGTCCATGGTCATCGACCACTCGTCGATGTACTTGAGGTCCAGCGTCACCCAGTCGTCGAAGCCCAGGTTGCTGCGCCCGCTCACCTGCCACAGCCCCGTCATTCCCGGGGGCGCGCTGAACCGGCGCATGAACCACGCCTGGTCGAACAGCTGCACGTCGCGCACGGCCATGGGGCGGGGCCCCACCAGCGACATCTCGCCCATCAGCACGTTCCACAGCTGCGGAAGCTCGTCGAGCGAGGTCTTGCGCAGCCAGCGGCCCACCGACGTCACGCGGGGGTCGTCCTTGATCTTGAAGATCGGGCCGATCGCCTCGTTCTTGTCTTCCAGGTGCGCGATCAGCGCCTCGGCGTTGGGCACCATCGTGCGGAACTTGTACATCTTGAAGCGGCGCTTGTTCTGCCCGTAGCGCTCCTGCGCGAACAGCACCGGCCCGCGGCTGGTGAACTTGATGGCCAGCGCGATGCCGATCAGGAAGGGCGACAGCACCAGCAGCCCCGCGGCAGCCCCCACGATGTCCACCGCCCGCTTGATGAGCACGCGGTGGTCGTCGCAGAAGGTCTTCATGGTCAGGAAGGGGAGCGCCCGGTCGTGCTCCAGCCGGGGCCGCGCCACCGACACCTGGAAGGCGTCCGCCAGGTACTTGCTCTCCACCCCCACCCGCGCGCACACCTCGATGGAGCGCTGGATCTCGGCGTAGCACGACTTGACCGGAAGGGCGATCAGCGCCTCGTCGACCACGTGGTGCATCAGCCAGTCTTCCAGCCCGTCCAGGCTGCACACCTTGGGAAGGTCCATCCGGGCGTCCAGCGCGTGGTCGTCGGAATCCACCCATCCCAGCAGCTCCACGCCGCCGGCGGGGCGCGACAGGATCTCGTCGCGCAGGCGCCGGGCGCGCGGCCCGCTGCCGATGATCAGCACCCGCCGGGGCACGTGGGTGCGCGCCGCCGAGTTTGCCAGCGCCCACACCGGAACGCGAACGGCGACGGCGATGGCGGCCGAGGCCACCCAGAACGCGGCCGCGGCGGGAACGCGGTACGGCCCCGCCAGGGTGGGCATCACGAAACTCATGGCGATGAAGCTGCCCAGCCCCGTGGCGGCCACGATGCGCAGGATGGCGTGCCGGCGGTTGGGCGCCACGTGCGCGTCGTACACGCCGGCCATGGAGAACAGCCGCGGCCACAGCAGGGCGAACAGCCCGGTCAGCAGCGCGTGGCGGATGGTGATCTGGAGCTTGAGCACCTCGTTCAGCCCGCCGGGCATGGTGCCCAGCGCCGTGCCGATCCACACCGCCAGCAGCAGCCCCACGCACGCGAAGGTGTCCACCGTCCGCTGCACTTCGGTGGGAAGCGCGGGAACCCGCGAGGGGAGCATCGTGGGCGCCGCCGACACCGTGAGGGTGGGCGGCACCGGCACCGACGCGGGCTCGTGGATGACGGGAACAGCCGGCACTTCGCGCGGAACTTCGGGCGGGGGGCCGATTTCGGGTGCTCCCCGGAGGGTGGTGCCCTCGAGGGCGATGATGCTGCGCTGCATGGCTTGTCCTACCACCTTCGGCGGCTGGGCTGTCTTGGCGATCCCCTGCGCCAACCAAGACCCCTGGCTCTGCGGCCCCGCCTCGCGGCGGGAGTGCTCTTGTCGGGTGCTGCACGGCCCGGAGGCCCCAGGCCGCCATCAAAGCGAATTCTATACCACCGGCGCACCTGTTTGTGCCCTCTCGTCCTGATCTGGGAACGAGTTAGGCCGTCATGGGGCACATCGTCGCGGATGCGGATGTTCCGCAACTCTGCCGCGGCGTGCGGCTGGGTGGGAGGGGTGTCACGCGGAGGCGCGGAGGACGCGGAGGGCACGGAAGGGTCCTTCGGCCGGTGGGGGTGGTCCCGGGCCGTCGTTCACAGGATGCGCGCGAGCTACGCGAAACGCCAGCATCCGCGCAGAATCCCCGGAGCCCCTTTCGGCCGGCGGCTGACGCGGAAGCGGAGGAAGGCAGAGAACTCTCCGCTCTTCCTCCGCTTCCTCCGCGCCTCCGCGTGGGATCTTCCCCCCGGCTCGTCAGCCCGCCTGGGCGTAGTAGGCGCGGCCCTCTTCGTACCACTGGTAGGCGGGGTCGTAGTCGCGGTCGCGGTCGGGGACGATGTCGTTGAGCACCGTGCCCACGGTGGGCATGCGCGCCCGGCGGCACTGCTCGGCGGCGTGCACCACCGCCTCGAAGGGCGTGACCCCGGCGCGCGACACCAGCAGCGTGGCGTCGGCGCAGGCGCCCAGCACGGCCGCGTCGGCGAACAGGTTCAGCGGGGGCGAGTCCAGCACCACGATGAAGTACTTTTCGCGCAGCCACTCCATCAGCACCTGGATGCGCGGCGACCCCAGCAGCTGCACCGGGTCGGGCGGCAGGTGCCCGGCGGGGATGTAGTGAAGCTGCCGGCCCTCGCCCACGTTCACCAGCTGCACCACGTCGGCCAGGGCCACGGTGCCCGCCAGCAGGTCCGAAAGCCCCGGCGTGCCGCCGCCGCCCTGGGGCGCGGGCGCCCCGCGGCGCAGGTCGGCGTCGATCAGCAGCACCCGCAGCCCGCGCTGGGCCAGCGTGGAGGCAAGCCCCGCGGCCGTGGTCGTTTTTCCATCCCCCGGCAGCGGGCTGGTGACCAGCACCGCGCGCACGTCCTCGCCCGGCTTCAGGAAGAGCAGGTTGCGGTACAGCCACTCGTACGAATCGGCCGTGGCGGTGGGCGCACCCGCGGGGAGCGCGGGCATCAGCGAGGCGATGCCGGCGGTGGGCACCAGGGCCCGCCCCGCGTGCGAGTCGGAGGCGCGGCCGGGACGCAGCATCCGGCGCATCCCGCGCAGAGCCTTCTTCCCCGGCGACAGGGTGGCCCCCATCCGCGGCACCCATCCCAGTACGGGGAACCCGGTGGCGGCCTGCAGGTCGTCGCGGGTGTGCACCGACACGTCGGCGTACTCGCGGGCGAAGGCGATGCCCACGCCCAGCAGCAGGCCGACCATGGCCAGCACCCCGGCGATCAGGGGCGTGCTGGCGTTGGACGGCCTGGAGGGGAGCGTCGCCGGGTCCACCACCACCGCGCCCGGCTCGTCCACCGCCTCGGCCACCTCGGCCTCCTTCAGGCGCGCCTGAAGCTGTCCGTACAATCCGCCCAGCACGTCCGTCTGCCGGCTCAACCGTGCGAGCTCCACCTCCTGGGCGGGAATGCGGTCCATCCGCGCCCCGAACGATCCCAGGCTGGCGTCTATGGCGGCCACCTGGTTGCCCAGTCCCTGCACGTACGTGTTTACGATCCCCCCCAGCTGCCCCTCCATCTGCTCGATGCGCTGGGTGAGCAGCTGCACGTCGGGGTCGGCGGCGGTGCGGGTGCGCATCAGGTTGGATCGCTCGTTCTCCAGCTGCGCGATTTGCGTGATCAGCTGCGTGGCGGTCTCGTTGCGCAGGAGGGTGGGGAACGCCGTCAGGTTGCGGTAGGGTGACGACGCGCCCGGGCCGGTGGACGAGCGGGCCTGCGCGATGCTGCGGGCCAGCGCCGAGCGCTCGGCCTCCAGCGCGTTGCGCTGCGCCTGGAGCTGCGCCTGCTGCGTCACCTGGGTGCTCGCCTCCACCGGCAGGGCCACCACGCCCTCACGCTCGCGGAATGCCTGCAGCCGCTGCTCGGCCGCGGTGAGCTGGCCGCGCAGCGTGTCTACCTGGCCGCGCAGGAACTGCACGGTGCTGCGCGCCTCGGTGCCGTGCATGTCGCGCCGCATCTGCGTATAGCGCGCCGCCAGCGCATTCGGAACGTCGCGGGCCAGCGCCGGGTCCGAGGAACGGTAGGCGACGTGCACGACATCGGCATCTTCCGCCGGCTGCGAAATGTCCAGCCGGTTGGCAACGGCCTCGGCGGCGCCCTCGGGCGTGCCGATGGCGATGGTGAACTCGGGGTGGTCCACGGCCTCGGGCGCCAGCACCAGCTGCCCGCCCGGCACCTGCATCGGCGTGCCGGCGCTCGTGCGTCCGATCACCCTGCCGTCGGCGTCGCGGGCCTCGAACTCGCCGTATGCCTGCTTGACGAAGGTGATGGTAGCCGTGTCGGCCTCGGGGTTCAGCCGAATCCCGGAAAGCACCTGGCTGCGGGGAACCCCCTCGGGCTTGACCACGGAGACGCGAAGCTCCAGCGAGTCGGCGACGGCGCGGGCCAGCAGGCGGCTGCGGAGCAGCTCCATCTCCGTGGCCATCCGTCCCTTCTGGTCCGTCACCTCGTTCCCCAGTACCCGCGCCACCCGCTCGCGGTTGTCGTCGACCACGATCGTGGCCGCCGCCACATACTCCGGCCGGCTGCGGGAAACGAGAAGCAGCCCCAGCGCCAGCCCCACGGCCGTGCAGGCGCCGATCAGCAGGCGGTGGCGCTTCATCATCCGCCAGAGCTCGCGCACCTTCACGGGCTCGGGCGCGGGGGGAACGTACGGCGGCGGCGCCACCTGCCCCGGCAGCATCAAGGGTTCCATCGGTTCCTACCTGGTGCCGAAGGCGATGATCAGGCTCACCACGCCCGTGATGGCGGCGGTGACTACGCCCGTGTTGCGGCTGAGCCAGCTCCTCTGGTCCACGTAGATCTGGTCGCCCGACCGGATGGACGCGCTCGCGATGGGGGTGTTGGCCTCCAGCTTCACGGGAAGCCGCACCCCCTCGCGGATGAGCACCACGCGGTTGGGGCTGCCGTCGGTGGTGGTGCCCCCCGCCAGCGCCAGCGCATCGGAAACCGTCATCGTTGGGTCTACGGGATACAGCCCCGGGTTGCGCACGGCGCCCAGCACCTGCACCCGGCGCAGCAGCGTGACCTCGATGGAGGGGTTCTGCAGAAAGCGCGCGAACGCCTGGGTGATACGCGTCTTCACCTGGGCCGGCTGGTCGCCGGCCACGTGGATGTTGCCCACGCGGGGCAGCACCACGTCGCCGTCCTCGTTGACGGTGTAGTCGCCCGACATCTCGGCCTCGCGCCAGATGCGCAGGCGCACGATGTCGCCCAGGCGCAGCGGGTCCGGCCCCTGGTTCAGCAGCGCCTCCGTCACCTCGGGCGGCGGGCCCTCGTCGGGCATCACGTTCGGGCCGGTGGTGGCGGGCGGCGGCGTTCCCTCGGGCGGCACGGCGAACACGCCGCAGGCGGCCAGGGAAGCGGCCATCGTGCAGGAAGAAGCGAGCATCACGGCCAGGCGGCGGATGCGGTCAGGAGCAGTCATGTTCCGGCTTTGGGGGCTCGGGGACCCCCGCGCGAGGGCTTCCGGGATGGAAAAACATGGCTTTCGCGCGGGAACCACAGGCGTGGCCGGTGCAAGCGGGGTGCCACTTCGGGTCGTATCAGGAAATCCTGTTTCTTCGCGCACTG
>NZ_DATBNB010000812.1 GCF_036554565.1 Longimicrobium sp.
CGCGTACCTGCCAGGCTCACCTGCTTTCCGAGTGGAGGAACTACCATGGCGGCGATCACTGACCTGAGCAAAAACGGGGTGTCCGGCGCGGCCGCGGGCGGAGGCGAGCCCCGCGCGGCCACCGCCTGGTACGACGAGGCGGCGCGGGTGATGATGGTGGAGATGAAGAACGGGTGCCGGTTCGGGTTTCCTCCGGAGCTGGTGCACGGGCTTCAGGATGGCACGCCCGCGCAATTGGCGGCGGTGGAGGTGTGGGAAGACGGCGAGGGGCTGCACTGGGACGAGCTGGACGCCGACGCCGACCTGAACGGGCTGATGCTGCACGCCTTCAACGTCAAGGTCTGGGCAGCGCGGTACCTGGGCTCTGCCACCTCCGAGGCCAAGGCCCGGGCGGCACGTGAAAATGGGAAAAAGGGCGGGCGCCCGCGCGGGAAGGCCGCTCCGGGGTGAGGCGTCCCGGCGGCGCGTACGCGGCGCGCAAGATGCAGGCTGGCACGGGCAAGCTGAACAGTCTTGGCCGGGACGCGGGGCCCCGGTATACTGGTAGTCGCCCCCCCGTTCATTTCCGCCGTGGCGCCCTCTCCCGGCGCGCACTCCGGGCCTGCTCTCGGACCCCGCGATGAACACCGCCCTGCCTCCGGGCCTTCACCTGCACGACGGGCTGCGCCGGCTGGCCGAGCTGCACCTGGGCTCGCTCGACGGCCTGGAGCCCGGCTGGCGTCACTTTCTGGAAGCGGTTGACGCCGAGTTCCGCCGCGCCGACGAGGCGCGCGGGCTGCTGGCGGGCACCTCCGGCGCCGCCGCGGGCGACCTGCTGGACCGCTACTACCGCCTGCAGAGCGACGTGGCCGCGCTGGACCGCGCCGCCGAGGCGCTGCGCGAGAGCGACCGCCAGTTCCGCGAGCTGGCCGAAACCGTCGCCGCCGCCACCTTCGTCTACCAGGGCACGCGCTTCCGCTACGTGAACACGGCCGCCGAGGAGCTCACCGGCTACTCCCGGGCCGAGCTGCTGGCGATGACGTTCTGGGACATGGTGCACCCCGACTTCCGCGAGCTGGTGCGCGAGCGCGGGCTCGCGCGGCAGCGGGGCGAACCCGTTCCCCCGCGCTACGAGTTCAAGATCCTGCGCAAGGACGGCGGCGAGCGCTGGCTGGACTTTACCGCCGGCGTGGTGGAATACGGCGGCGAGGCCGCGGCGCTGGGCACGGCGTTCGACATCACCGCGTACCGGGAGGCCGAGGCGCAGCTCCAGCGGCAGGCGCTGGTGTTCGACAGCCTGTACGACGCGGTGATGTTCACCGACATGAACGGCCGCCTCGCGGGATGGAACCGGGCGTCGGAGCGGGTCTACGGCTGGACGCGCGAGGAGGCGCTGGGGCGCGGGCCCGAGCTGTGGCTGGGTCCCGAACGGGCGCAGGAGGTGGCGCAGGAGGTGTTCGAGGCGCTGGACAGCGTAGGACGCTGGCAGGGGCGCATCCCCTTCGTGCGCAAGGACGGCAGCGAGGGCATCTCGGAAACGCTGGTGATGCCCCTGCTGGATGCCGCCGGGCGGCGGGTGGGGGCGGTGGGGGTAAACCGCGACGTCACCGACCGCGAACGGGCGCAGGAGGAGCTGCGGCGCAGCGAAGAACGCTACCGGCTGATGGTGGCCGGGAGCGAGCAGGTGTTCTTCTATTCCCACGACCGGGCCGGCCGCTTCGAGTACGTGTCGCCCTCGGTGGCCAGCGTGCTGGGCTACACGCCCGAAGAGCTGGTGGGGCGCAGCTACCACGAGCTTCACCCCTCGCCCGAGTCCGACGCCCTGGTCGACGAGCAGACCGCGCAGACCATGGCGTCGGGAGGCACGCCCAACACCTATCCCACCACGGCGAAGCACCGCGACGGGCACATGGTGGCGCTGGAGCTGGTGGAAACGGCCGTCACCCGCGGCAACCGGGTGGTGGGGGTGCACGGGTTCGCGCGCGACGTCACGCCCCGGCGCGCCGCCGAGCGCGCGCTGCGGGAAAGCGAGGGCCGCTACCGCTCCCTGTTCGAGCAGTCGCGCGACGCCATCTACATGACCACGGTGGATGGCAACTTCGTGGACATGAACCCGGCCGGCCTGGAGCTGTTCGCCTACACGCGCGAGCAGATGCTGCGCATGCGCGTGGGCGACCTGTACGCCAACCCGGCCGACCGGCAGCGCTTTCGCGACGAGATCACCCGCGCGGGGTACGTGCGCGACCACGAGGTGCGCCTGCGCCGCGCCGACGGCGAGGCCATCGACGCCCTCCTGTCCGCCTCGCTGCGCACCGCGCCCGACGGTACGGTGCTGGGCTACCAGGGCATCATCCACGACATCACCGAGCGCAAGCGGGCCGAGGAGCAGCTTTCCTACGGCGCCCTTCACGACGCGCTGACGGGCCTTCCCAACCGCCTGCTCTTCGTGGACCGGCTGGAGCACGCCGCCGAGCGTGTGCGCCGCGGCGACCACCTGTCGCTGGCGGTGCTGTTCCTGGACATCGACCGCTTCAAGGTGGTCAACGACTCGCTGGGCCACGGCGTGGGCGACCAGCTGCTGCGCGAGGCGGCGGAGCGGCTGGAGCAGGCGCTGCGCCCGGGCGACACGCTGGCCCGCTTCGGCGGCGACGAGTTCACCGTGCTGCTGGAGGGGATCCAGGGCCCGCTCGAGGCCACGCACGTCGCCGAGAAGCTGCTTCACGCCGTCGCCGAACCGTTCACGCTGGAGCGGCACGAGGTGTTCGCCACCGCCAGCGTGGGCATCTCGCTCTCCGCCACGGGGAACGAAAAGCCCGACGAGCTCCTGCGCGATGCCGACGCCGCGCTCAGCCGCGCCAAGATCCTGGGAAAGAACCGCTACGAGGTGTTCGACCGCGCCATGCACGCGCAGGCGCTGTCACGGCTGCGGCTGGAGTCGGACCTGCGGCGGGCGCTGGAGCGGGGGGAGCTTCGCCTGGCGTACCAGCCCATCGTGTCGCTGGCCAGCGGCGGGGTGGAAGGCTTCGAGGCGCTGCTGCGCTGGCGGCACGCCGAGCGGGGCGACATCACCCCCGCCGAGTTCATTCCGTTGGCCGAAGAGACGGGGCTGATCCTGCCGATCGGCCGGTGGGTGATCGAGGAAACCTGCGCCCAGATGAAGCGCTGGCGCGAGGAGCTGGGGCACGCGCGGGTGTCGATGTCGGTGAACCTGTCGCCCCTGCAGTTCGCCCAGCCCGACCTGGCCGAGCACTTGGCCGCTACGATGGCCAGCTGCGGCGTGGAGCCCAGGCGCTTCCGGCTGGAGATCACCGAAACGGTGCTGCTGGACCACGAGGCCAACGCCGTGCTCATGCTCGAGCGGCTGCGCGAGATGGGCGTGGTGCTGTGCATGGACGATTTCGGCACCGGGTACTCGTCGCTGGGCTACCTGCACCGCTTTCCGCTGGACGTGGTGAAGATCGACCGCTCGTTCGTGCGGCGGATGGACCGCGACGGCCGCAGCGCGCAGCTGGTGCACGCCATCGTGAACCTGGCGCGCAACCTTCGCGTAGGCGTCGTGGCCGAAGGGGTGGAAACGCGAGAGCAGCTGGCGGCGCTGCGGGGGATGGCCTGCGACGAGGCCCAGGGATTCCTGTTCGCCGAGCCGATGCCTGCCGAAAAGGCGGCGTTGATGATCTCCGCCAACCCGCGCTGGTGAGCGCCTTCCGCCCCTGCCGTGGCGGGCCGGATGCCTGGAACATCTGTGTAAGTCGATGTAACGGGCGCGTTTAGAATTGTAACGATTGGCACGCGGCGTGCACTGCGCCCCCGCTGGCACAAACCTGGGGGTGACATGGCACTGCGTAGCTTCACGGATTCCACCGGGCACGAGTGGCGCGTGTGGAACATCGTCCCGCAGTACGGGACGGGGTCGGACGACGATACGTTGACGCCAGGGCTGGAAGGCGGCTGGCTGTGTTTTGAGAACGAGGGCGACAAGCGCCGGCTCTGCCCCATCCCCGACGACTGGGAAACGGCCGACGCCGAGCAGCTGGAACGCTACTGCGGGCAGGCCAAGGCGGTGAAGCGGCGGAGCCTGGTCTGAGGTGAAAGTACCAGGTACCCAGTGCGAAGTACCAAGTA
>NZ_DATBNB010000813.1 GCF_036554565.1 Longimicrobium sp.
GTCCAAAACCCTTGGGGACGGCTCCGGAGAGCCATCCCGTTGTCAACTACATCCTTTTGGGCGCCAGAGGCTTGACACCGTGGCTCATAGAAGGATGACAAGCTATGGCGCACCAACGGCTTGGGCGCACCGGGTGCACGGTGTGTACCCCCTCTCCCACGCTGTTTGTGGGAGAGGGTGGACGAGCCTAGGCGAGGACGGGTGAGGGCCCCACGGCAGCCGAGGCCCCGGCATCCGTGACCGCTGCCGCGCCCAAGCTTGTACCCATCCGCGGCTAGATCCTTCGGCCCGCGAGGTTCGGCGTACGGGCGAGTACGGAACGCCTGGGCCTCAGGATGACAAGCTCCCGCGCTAGGACGACAGCTCCCGCGCGAGGACGCCAGATCCCGCGCCAGGATGACAGGCTGCGCTTCGGGATCAGCTCTTGACCAGGGTGCCGAACGCGTAGCGCCACCCGAAGCGCTCGATCAGCTCCAGCATCAGCACCACCGGGAGGCCCATGACGGCGAAGTAGTCGCCGTCGATCCCCTCCACCACCGCCGAGCCGAAGCCCTGGATGCCATACGCACCGGCCTTGTCCATCGGCTCTCCCGTGGCCACGTACTCCTTCCACGTGCGCTCGTCCAGGTCGCGAAAACGCACCTTTACGCGCGCCAGCCCCGTCTCCACCCGGCTGCCGTGCGCGATCGCTACACCGGTGCACACCTCGTGCTCCCGGCCGGAAAGGCGCGTCAGCATTTCCACGGCGTGCTCCTGGTCGCGCGGCTTGCCCAGCACCTCGCCGTCGATCACCACGATGGTGTCGGAGCCGATCACGATGGCATCCGGGCGCGCCGCCGCGATCTTCTGCGCCTTTTCGCGCGAAAGCCGCTCGGCGTGCTGCGGCGGCGTTTCACCCGACAGGTAGCTCTCGTCGATGTCGGCCGGGAGCGTTTCGAACGGCAGGGCCAGCCGCCCCAGCAGCTCGGCGCGGCGGGGCGACTGCGACGCGAGCACCAGCGGCGGCGGCGTGGGCGAATCGATCGGTTCGATGTACATCAGGGCTCTCGTTCAGGTCAGGACGCGGACGAGCACGCACTGCGAATCGCCATCGTCCAGCAGCATCTTGCCATCCGGCGTCAGGGTGATGGGCGAGCGCACCCCCGGCTGCCCCTCCAGCCACAGCCGCCCCCCGTCTTCCACGATCTGCGCGTGAAGCTCCAGCGTGGCGCCCGGATCCAGGACCATGTACAGCACCTCGCCATCGACGTCGATGATCATCGTCACGTCCCCGAACTCCGTGCGGAGAATCGGGTCGGCCGGATCGACCACCCACACGCCCACCACGTTCTGCAGCGTAACGGGGCCGAAACAGACCATCCTCAGCGCTCCAGAATCAGGGTGACCGGACCATCGTTCACCAGCTCCACCTGCATCATCGCCCCGAACTCGCCGGTCTGCACCGGGAGCCCCGTGGCCCGCAGCATCTGCAGAAACCGCTCGTACAGCGGGATGGCGATTTCCGGCCGCGCGGCCTCGACGAAGCTGGGCCGGCGCCCCTTGCGCGTGTCGCCGTACAGCGTGAACTGCGATACCACCAGCAGCCCGCCGCCCGCCTCCTGCACCGAGCGGTTCATCTTGCCCTCGTCATCCGCGAAGATGCGCAGGCCGGCCACCTTTTCCGCCATCCACGTCAGCGCATCATCGCCGTCGCCCTCGGTGAAGCCCACGAGCAGCAGCAGCCCGGGGCCGATCTCGCCCGTCACGCGCTCGCCGACGGTGACGCGCGCGCGGGCTACACGCTGCAGGACGATGCGCATGTCAGTGGCGGATGGCGAGCACTTCCAGCATGGGCGGCGTCGCGAAGAACCCGCCGGGATGCGCCTCGGCGGCCTGCCATGCGGCATCGAACGCCAGCCGCTCGTCCTGCGTCATCGCCCCGGAGGCGACCAGCGCCGGCAGGTAATTGTCGAAGAACGTGCGCGGCCAGCGCCATAGGACATCGCCCGGGCGCGCGACGCGCTGCACGGGGGTGATGGAAAGCACCTCCAGCCCGGCATCGGCCATCATGGCTGGCAGCCGCGCGGCCACGCCCGGATCGCCTCCACGTTCCCGCCACTGCGCAACGATGATGTCGATGCCGCGGCGGAATGCCGGATGATCGGGCGCGAGCTGCAGCCCCTCGTAGTGCGAGTAGTCGTGGATCACCATCCGCCCGCCCGGCTTCAGCGCACGAGCTGCGCCATGAATGGCCGATTCAGGGCGCTTGAGATAGGTGAGCACCCAGCGCGAGTAGACGCCGTCGTACTTCCCCGCCGCGAGTTCCAGCGACTCCGCGTCCTGCACGTGGGCCATCACGTTCCCCAGCCCGCGCGCGGCGGCCTGCGCCCGGGTGTGCGCCACGAAGCGCGGCGATACGTCCACCCCGGTCACGCTCCCGGCCTGGCCCACGAGCAGGGCCAGGTCGCACGTGGTGTAGCCGGGGCCGCAGCCCAGGTCCAGCACGTGGCTCCCGGCGACGAACCCGGCTCGTTCCCACGCCGCCGCCGCTTCGCGAATCCACACCTGGTGCTGAAAACCCAGCCGGTGCAGCTCGTCGTCGTGGGTGCCGAACAGGTACTCGTTTTCTTCAGGCATCTGGGTCGGGGGTTCGTGAGCGCCAACATAAGCGGCGTGGGGCCGGTCTGCGAGGGGAACATTTGAAGCCCGCCGATTACCCCCGGGTTGCGGAAATCTCACGCACGCGACACGCCACGATTTGGCAAAAAATCTCAGCCGAGGTCCATGCCGAGCTGCGCATCCGGGTGCGGCGCGGCGTCGAGCGAGCCGGGGGCGGTGGCGTCCTGCTCCCGAATCCACCGCTCGATGACGGCGACGACGTGCGCTCGCTCGGAATCCGACAGCGCGCGGCCCTTCGGAATGCGGTGCCACTTGACCAGGCAGCCCCGGCAGCAGGTTGCGGTTGCGTGCTGGGCGACGAACACCGGGTGCCCGCGCATGGGCGTCTGCTTGCCGTCGTTCTGCGGCTCGGCGGGAGCCAGGCGGGCGGCGATCATCTCGTCGGCGTGGCGCAGCACGGTCTCCATCCCCTTGGCGCGCAGGTACGCCAGGTCCGCTCCCCGCAGCCGGAAGCGGCGGCGGAAGGTGGAGCGGCCGAGCGCCTGGAAGAGCGCGTCGAGCGGATCGGGGGAGATTTGCGTCATGTGCGGCGGTACACGCGCGGCGGAATGATGATGCGAAAGATGGATCGCGCCCTCGCGTGACGGAGCGCGGCGGTGTATCGTCCTGTCTTGCGACACGCCACCGCCGACACTCGCCCCATACACAGCCGAATGGCACTTCCGAACGACGCCGGGCAGCCGCCCGCGAGAAGCAACAACCTGTCGAAGGCAGCCGCGGTGCTGGGCGCCGCCGGCCTCCTCCTGTACATCATGGGAGTCAAGCGCCGCCACCGGCTGGACAACCCGCGCGACACCGCCGAGGCCCGCCGCCCGGACCGCCGCGACGGCTGATCGAGCTTCGGTGGACGAAGGAATGGGTGCCCGGCCGCCGTTGTGCGTCCGGGCACCTCGTCTTTCATCCGCCCGCCCCCTGCCCCGCCAGGTCGATGGCCCACAGGCTTTCCTCGCCGGTGATGAACAGCCTCCGCCCATCCGCCCCGCCGAAGGTGCAGTTGGAGCACGAGTGAGGTGTGGGGATCAGCCCCAGCGCCTCGCCCGCCGCCGAGAACACCTGCACCCCCGCGCCGGACGAGGTCCAAACCCATGCTCGCGCGTCCACCGCGAATCCATCCGGCACCCCATCCTGGATCACGGCGAATACGCGGCGGTTGGAGAGAGCCCCGTCCGCCCCGACGTCGAACGCGATGATCTCGTGCCTGTCCAGGTCGGAATCCGCCACGTACAGCGTCCTGCCGTCCGGCGCGAACCCGATCCCGTTCGGCTGCTCCAGGTCCGCCATCCGCGTCAGCGTGCCCGTCCCGGGGTCGAACCGGTACACGCTGCGATGGTCCAGTTCCGGCTCGCCCGGGCAGCCCTGCCGCGGATTCTGCAGCCCGTACGTGGGATCGGTGAACCAGATGGCGCCATCCGCGGCCACGGCGGCGTCGTTCGGCGAGTTCAGCCGGCGGCCCTGGTATTCGCTCACCAGGATCGTGGGCTCGCCGCTCCCATCCGACGTGCTGACGCAGCGCCGCCCGTGCTCGCAGTGGATCAGCCGATCGCCATCCAGCGCATTCCCGTTCATGAACGCAGTCGGATCGATCAGCACGTCCACCGCGCCGTCCGGACGGAATCCGAACAGCCGCCGTCCGTCGATGTCGCTCCACACCAGCGTCTCGCGCGCGGCCCACCATACCGGCCCCTCGGCCCACAGCGCCTGGTCGTAGAGCGAGAGCAGGCGCGCACCGGGGGCCAGCACCTGGTCGAAACTCGGATCGTACGAAACGGGTGGGTCGAGGCCGTCCACCGGTGTGGGCGGACCGGGCTGGCGCACGCGGCAGAGCGGGGTTTCGGTCACTGGCGATGGAAGTCAGGGTTGATCTTCATCCCACTTTCTTCGTGTTCGATCTACCAAAGACGAAGCATCCATAGTGCCCAGCGGCACGGGGCACAGGCAAGTGCCTCGAATGGATCGGCATTCCACGCCCGCGCCCTCCATGCTCGCGCATCCGTCGCCTCTCTCGCCGCACCGGGAGCGTGGCTGTATCTTGGCGTCGGACAACCCGCACACCGACAGCGAGCGAGACGATGGCCGCAACCGACTTTCTGCAGCGAAACCGCGAACAGCACCTGGAAGAGCTGATGGACTGGCTGCGCATTCCCAGCGTCAGTGCCAAGAGCGAGCACAAGGCCGACACGGGGCGGGCCGCGGACTGGCTTGCGGACCGCATGCGTGAGGCGGGGCTGCAGACGGTGGAGGTGATTCCAACCGCGGGGCACCCCGTGGTCCTGGGCGAGTGGCGCGGCGCACCGGAAGGCGCGCCCACGCTGCTGATCTATGGCCACTACGACGTGCAGCCGCCCGAGCCGCTGGACGAGTGGACCACGGCCCCGTTCGAGCCCGAGGTGCGCGACGGCAACCTGTACGCCCGCGGCTCCGTGGACGACAAGGGCCAGGTGTACCTTCACGTCAAGGCCGTACAGGCCATGCTGGCCGACGGCGGAAGGCTGCCCGTGAACGTGGTGTTCTGCGTGGAGGGCGAGGAGGAGATCGGTTCGCCCAACCTGGCCGCCTTCCTGAAGGCCAACGTGCAGCGGCTGGCCTGTGACGCCGTGGTGATCTCCGACACCACCATGTTCGCGCCGGGCCTTCCCAGCATCACCACGGGGCTGCGCGGGCTGGCGTACATGGAAATCCGCGTGCAGGGCCCCTCGACGGACCTGCACTCGGGCGCGTACGGCGGCGCGGTGGTGAACCCGGCCAACGTGCTGGCCCGCATCATCTCGCAGCTGCACGACGAGCGCGGCCGGGTGAACATCCCCGGCTTCTACGACCGCGTCCGCGAGCTGACGGCCGAGCAGCGCCAGGCCATCGCCGCCCTGCCCTTCGAGGAAGAGGGCCTGCGCAAGGAAGTGGGTGCCCCCAAGCTGGGCGGCGAGGCGGGCTTCGGGCCGCTGGAGCGCATCTGGGCGCGGCCCACGCTGGACGTCAACGGCATGCTTTCCGGCTACACCGGCGAGGGCGCCAAGACGGTTCTCCCCGCGCGCGCCATGGCCAAGGTGTCCATGCGCCTGGTGCCCGACCAGGACTTCCACGAGGTGGAGCGCCTGTTCATCGACCACGTCCAGTCGCTGGCGCCCGAGGGGGTGACGGTGGAGGTGCTGGCGCTGCACGGGGGCCAGCCCTGGCACGCCGAGGGCGGCGGGCCGGTGTTCGACGCGGCCGCGCGGGCACTGGAGCAGGCGTGGGGGCGCAAGCCGGTCTTCATCCGCGAGGGCGGTTCCATCCCCATCGTGCAGGCGTTCCAGGAGACGCTGGGCGCGCCGGTGCTGATGATCGGCTTCGGCCTGCCCGGCGAGAACGCGCACGCGCCCAACGAGTGGATGTCGGTGGAGAACTTCCAGAAGGGCGCCGAGGCCGTCGCCCTGATGTACGAGGAATTGCGGTGACCTCTGCCGGCGAAGCGGAGGCGCGGGCGTTCGTCGAGCAGCTGCAGGCGCGCGCCGCGCCCCTGCAGACCGAGGCGAACCTCGCCTGGTGGGAGGCGGCCACGGGCGGTGGCGACGCGGCCCTGGAGCGCTCGGCCCGCGCGAGGTCGGAGTACCGCGCGCTCTTTTCCGATGCCGCCGGCGCCGCCCGGGTGCGTGCATGGCTCGCGTCCGCCGAGGTGCGAGAGCCGCTGCTTCGCCGGCAGCTGCAGCTGCTGGACTATGAGTTCACCCCCAACCAGCTTCCGCGCGACACCATCGACGACCTGGTGGCGCGCACGGCGGAGCTGGAGCGCACCTTCTACGGCTTTCGCGCGGAGATCGGCGGCGAGCGGGTGACCAACAACCGCATCGTCGACATTCTGGAAAAGGAGAACGACTCGGCGGTGCGGCGCGAGGCGTGGAGCGCCAGCAAGCAGGTGGGCGCGCGGGTGGCCGATCCCCTGCGCGAGCTGGTCCGCCGCCGCAACGCCGCGGCGCACTCGCTGGGCTTCGCCGATGCGTACGTGATGGACCTGGAGGTGCAGGAAATCTCCCCCGCTCGGCTGTTCGCGCTTCTGAATGAGTTCCGCGATTTGACGGATGAGCCGTTCCAGGCGCTGCGGGCGGAGCAGGACCGTGCGATGGCTGACCGCTTCGGCGTTTCGGCCGACGAGCTGCGGCCGTGGCACTGGGAAGACCCGTTCGGCCAAGAGGCGCCGGCCGCGCGCGGATTGGACCTGGATGCCTGGTTCGCGGGCCGCGACGCCGTGCAGGTCGCGGCCGGCTTCTTTTCCGGGATCGGCCTGCCGGTAGACGGGGTTCTCGCGCGCAGCGACCTGTACGAGCGGGAGGGTAAGGACCAGCACGCCTTCTGCCAGGACATCGACCGGCGGGGCGACGTGCGCATCCTGTGCAACCTGCGCCCCAATGAGAAGTGGATGGGCACGCTGCTTCACGAGTTGGGGCATGCCGTCTACGACTGCGAGGTCCCGCGCTCGCTGCCCTACGTGCTGCGCCAGCCCGCGCACATCCTCTCCACCGAGAGCGTGGCGATGTACTTCGGGCGGCTGACGCGCGAGCCGGCGTGGCTGCGCGAGGTGATGGGCGCCGAGGTGTCCGCCGCCGAGGCCGCGGAGATCCGCCGCCAGCTGCGGGCGGGGATGCTGGTCGCGGCGCGGTGGATGCTGGTGATGGTGTACTTCGAGCGCGAGCTGTACCGCGACCCGGATCGTGCGGACCTGAACGCCGTCTGGTGGAACCTGGTGGAGCGCATCCAGGGCGTCCGGCACCCCGAGGCGCGCGCGGACGGAACGGAGTGGGCGAGCAAGATCCACCTGTCGCTCTCGCCCGTGTACTATCACAACTACCTGCTGGGCGAGATGATGGCCTCGCAGGTGTCCGCCGCCATCCGGCGCGAGACGGGCCTTCCGCCGGACCGCAGCATTGCCGGCGAGCCGCGCGTGGGAGCCTTCTTCCGGGACCGCATCTTCGCCCCGGGCGCCACGGTGGACTGGAACGGCCTCCTGGTCCACGCTACGGGCGAGGAGTTGTCCCCCCGCCACTTCGTCCACCAGTTCGTCTGAATCCAGTGGGCAGGCGTGCCGGATGAGCATCGACGCATTACGCACCTTCGTCGCGTGGGCTTCAGTATACGCGGCGTTCGCCGTCTTCCTTGGCTATTCCGCGTACCTCCTGTACCTGGATCTGAAGGTCGGGGAGTACGTCAGGACCGAGCTGCCGCCGAAGTCGGAGCGGTGGAACCCCGAGTACTACAAGCCCGGTGCGGAGCCGTGGCTGGCCCGCTACCGGCTGTGGGACCGGTGGAGAATTGCGGTCTGGCTTGGATGCATCGTGGTCGGAAACCTGCTCTACTGGCTGCTAACCGCATAAAAAGGAAATCGGGCGTATCCCAGTGGATGCGCCCGATCGTGCTTCAGGAGGCGTCCTGCCGCCGTGGGCGGGCACGGCTCATCCCGACGGATCACCCCACCCGCGCTACTACGGTACCGATGGGCATGCCCAGGCGCACCGGCTGGTCCACCGCGAGGGACGGGAGCAGCTCCACGCGGCCGGGTTCGAAGACCAGGACCACGGTGGAGCCCAGGTGAAAGGTCATCACCTCGTCGCCGCGGTTCACGCGAACGGGCGGATCGTAGCTGCGCGCGGCGGATCGGTGGCCGCGGCGGTTCGTTACCCAGGCGTTCTCGCCCGGCGGCGCGTTCCACTCGCGGTCGAACGCCGCGCTGATGCGGCCCACGTTGTAGGCGCCCACCGCGACGACCGCGACGCGACCCATCGGCCCGTCCACGTGGCACATCAGCCGCTCGTTGCGCGCGAACAGGTCCTGCGTGTGCGCCACGGAGGGCGCGTTCACCGGCAGCAGCCACCCGGGAACGTGCCGCGCCTCGCGGATCTCCCCGCCGACGGGCGCGTGGATGCGGTGGTAGTCCTTGGGCGAGAGGTAGAGGGTGATGAACGCCCCGCCCTCGTACCGCGCCGCGGCCGCGTCGTCCTCCAGCAGCTGCGCCACTTCGTACAGCCGCCCCTTGGCCTGGATCAGCCGCCCCTCGCGCACCGTTCCCAGCTGCCCCACGGCCCCGTCCACCGGGCTGGCGACCACGGACGGGTCCGACGGCCAGGTGCGCGCGCCAGCCGCCAGCCTGCGGGTGAAGAAGCGGTTGAGGGTGGGATACGCCTCCAGCGGCAGCTCCGCCTCGGCTACCTCGGCGCCGACGGCGCGCGCGAAGGCGCCGAGGACGGCGGGGCGCACGCGCGGGGGAATGGGCGCATCCGCCAGCCGGCCGAAGCCGCGGCTGAGCGCGCCCTGCGGCAGGCGCTTGAGCAGCGACAGCGCGGCGCGCCAGCGGAGGGTAGGAAGCTCGGGCGATTCGTGGGATCGGTGCATTCCGGCGGCGGTGCCGGCCGCCGCCCCGGTGACGGAGCGCATCGGCCGCTGTGGTGTTAGATTGGGCGCGTCCCGGCGCTCGGGACGACGTCGACGAAAACGCGGATCATCAAGAACGGCAACGGCTTGAGTACCATCATCTCATCCACCATCCGAATCCCCAGCACCACCCGCGTGCTGGCGAACGGCCTGCGCGTGGTGGCGCACGAAGACCCGTCGGCGCCCATCGTTACGGTGCACCTTATGTTCCGGGCCGGCTCGCGAGACGAACGGCCGGGACGCACGGGGCTGGCGCACCTCCTGGAGCACCTGATGTTCGAGGGCTCGCAGCACGCGCCCAAGGGGCACTTCGACGACGCGCTGGAGCGCGTGGGCGGCAGCAACAACGGCAGCACCTGGCTTGACCGCACCAACTACTACGAGACGGTGCCCACGCACGCCGTGGAGCTGCCGCTGTGGCTGGAGCGCGACCGCATGGCGTTCTTCCTTCCCATGCTCACCGGCGAGGTGCTGGAACTGCAGCGCGGCGTGGTGATGAACGAGCGGCGCCAGGTGATCGAGAACCGCCCGTACGGAAAGGCCGACGAGGAGCTTCACGAATTGCTCTTTCCGCCGGACCATCCGTACTCGTGGCCCACCATCGGGTACATGCGCGACCTGGAGCAGATTACGCTCGAGGACGCCCGGGCATTCTACCAGACCTACTACACCCCGGGCAACGCGGTGCTCGTCTTTGCCGGCGACATCGCCGCCGACCGGGCCTTCGAGCTGGCCGAGCGCTACTTCGGCGACCTTCCCGCCGGCCCCGAGCTGCCGCCGCCGCCCGCGCCCGTTATGCCGCCGGCTCCGAACGGCGCCCGGCGGGTGATGGATGACGACGTCTCCTTTCCGCGCATCATGCAGGCCTTCGCCGTCCCAGCGTACGGCACGCCCGACTGGATTGCACTCGACGTGCTGGCCTACCTGCTGGCGGATGGAGACAGCAGCCGCCTGCAGCGGGCTCTGGTGCGCGACGGCCGGCTGGCGCAGGACGTGGATTCGTACCTGTATCCCACCGCGCTCTGCGGCGTCTTCGGGTTCGTCAGCACGGCGCGGTCGGAGGTGGAGCCCGAGGCGCTGGAGCACGCCATCCGCCAGGTGGTGGACGAGGTGATCGAGAACGGGGTGACGGACGAGGAACTGACCGGCGCCGTCCGCCGCGTGCGCCGCGACCAGGTGTCGGAACTGGCGACGGTGGAGGAGCGCGCGGACGCCCTGGCCTACGCCGCGACGGTTCTCGGCGACGCGGACGCGGTTCACACGGTGCTCGACGGCTACGCCGAGGTTACCACGGACGACCTGCGCCGCGTGGCCGCCGAGTACCTGGTGCCGGAGCGTGGCGCCACGCTGGTCGTGGTCCCCCGCCCCGGCCAGGACGACGAAGACGAGGAGGCGGGCGATGAGTGAAGTCTCGACGGTCGCCGTCCTTCCGCCGCCGGTTCCCGGCGCGCCTCCTCGCACTCGCGCTCCGCGCCCGGAGCGCTGGACGATGGACAACGGGCTGCGGGTGATCGCCCTGCCGCGATCCACCGTCCCCCAGGTGGTGCTGCGGATGGCGTTCGCCGCCGGCTCCGCCGCCGATCCCGCCGAGTTCCCCGGCACCGCCTCCCTCACCGGCGGCCTGCTGACGGAGGGAACGGAAACGATGTCGGCCGACGAGCTGAACGCGCGGCTCGACGGCCTGGGCGCGGCCGTCCACGCCAGCGTGGGCCACGACTTCGCCGAGGTGGAGGCCGTCTTCCTGTCGGAGACGCTGGCGGAGGGCATCGCGCTGGTGGCCGAGGTCGCCATCCGCCCGACCTTCCCCGAGCGCGAGGTGGAGCGCATCCGGGCCGAGTCGCTGGACGCCATCCTGTCGCGCCTGGACGAGCCGGCCAACGTGGCCGAAGACCGCTCGGCCCTGGAGGTGTTCGGCCCGGCGCACCCGTACGGCCACCCACCCTTCGGCACGGCGGAGGGCATCCGCACCGTGCCGCGCGAGGCCTTGGTGGCCTTTCACGCCGCGCACTACCGCCCCCGCGGCGCGTTCCTGGTGGCCTCGGGCGACTTCGACACGGCCGAGCTGCGCGCCCTCCTGGACGACGCATTCGCCGGATGGACGGGCGAGCCGCCGTCGATCGGATACGCCGCGGACGCGGACGTCGCGCTGGCGGCGGGCCAGCTGGTGGTGGTACCCTGGGAAGACGCGGCGCAATCCGAGATCCGCCTCGCGGGCCTCGGGCTGGATCGGCACTCGCCGGACTGGTTCGCGGGGTCCGTGGCCAACTACGTCCTGGGCGGCTCCACCATCACCGGCCGGCTCGGATCCAACCTGCGCGAGGACAAGGGATGGACGTACGGCGCACGCTCGTACTTCCTGCCCGGACTCGCGCTGGGTGGCTGGCTGGCGGAGACGGCGGTGGACGTGGAGGTGACGGCGGCCGCTGTCGAGGAGATGCTGGGCGAGATGCGGCGGCTGGTGGACGAGCGCGTTCCCGACGACGAGCTGCGCCGGGCCAAGGACGCCATGATCCTGTCGCTGCCGCGCTACTTCGAAACGCCCAGCGGCGTCGCCGGGCGCTTCGTCACCCTGGAGGCGTACAGCCTGCCGCACCACTACTGGGACACCTTTGCCGACCGCGTGGAGGCGGTGACGGCGGAAGACGTACAGCGCGTCGCCCGCCAGGTGTTCCACCCGGACCGGGTGGTGCGCGTGGTGGTCGGGGCGGTGCCGGAAGGGCACTGAACGAAAACGTGCCCGGTCCCGGGCGGGCATCGCCTGGGACCGGGCACCGCTGGTACGGTCGTGACCGGGGCTAGAACACCGTGTCGTTCCGCTCCGGCCGCCACACCGCGTCGTCGTCGGCCTCGTCGCGGTGCTCGGCGACGGCGGTGGCCAGCACGGGAACGGGCACGTTCCGCGAGTAGCGCATCATCCCTTCCCAGCCGCACGACGTGCACCAACGGCGGCCCATGAAGCGCCGGATGGGCGTGAGCATGCGGTGGCGCAGCAGGATGGTTTCGCCACTACAGCGGGGGCATTCGCGGCCGGCGGGCAGCAGGGCCACCAGGAGCGCCAGCGGCGCCAGGAGCATCACCACCCACAGCGCCGTCATGAACATCCAGAACATCGGGTCCTCCTGGTTCCTGCATCGGAGCCCTTGGGGCTGCACCGGCCGCCACCGGTACGATCGCCCATCTGCTCAGGCAACCCGCGTGCCGCCCGGTAGGCACGTGGACATCCGTTTCGGTCCGGCCGACATGCTGCGATTCGGCAGCCGCCCGCGGCTCGGCGGCGGGGCGTTTTTCGGGGCTGGCCCATGCTGGTGACCGTCGATCCGGCCCATCCCGAACCCGCCACGCTCGCCCACGCCGCACAGGTGCTGCGCGATGGCGGGCTCG
>NZ_DATBNB010000814.1 GCF_036554565.1 Longimicrobium sp.
CTTGGCTACGGCAACCGGGAAGTGGGAAGCATTCCGGCCAACTCCATCCTCGTGTTCGAGGTGACGCTGGTCTCGGTGCAGTAGCCGCCCGGCCGAGGCATGCGCAAAAGGCCCCGCCGCTCGAACCCGAGCGGCGGGGCCTTTTCAGTGGATTACACCCGCGCTCAGTCCGGCTCGGCGGCGGGGGCCGCGTGGGTGCGGTAGTGGTGCGCCAGGCGGATGGCCTCCTGCGAAAGGCTCTTGCAGTAATCCTTGCCGGCGTCCGGGCCGAAGTTGCGGATCATCAGCTGCACGGCGTTTTCGCCCAGCACCTGCGCCACGGCGGCGGGGTGCACGCCCTCGGCCTGGCACTTCCTGAGCGTCTCGCGCACGATCTTGCGCGCGGCGAACAGGTTCTGTTCGATCAGTTCCTTCTGGTCCGGCTGCATCTTCGCCTCTCGCGGTGCGTTTTTATCGGGCCGCCGAAAGTATCGTCCCCATCCCGACCCCAGCAAGAACAGTTTTCACGCAGAGGACGCAGAGAAAACGGAGAGGACGCAGAGAACCGATCCGTAGCTCCTCTGCGTCCTCTCTTTCCCCTCCGCGTCCTCTGCGTGAAATGCAGTTGCTGTTTCGGCGCCGGCGCGACCTCACTCCTGGGTGACGAGCCAGTCCAGCGCCTGCGCTTCGTCATCGAAGGTCTTGATGTTGCGCTTGGAAAACATCAGCACGGCCTGGTACGCGATGCGGTGAAGCCCCGACATCCCCACGACCGCGCTGGCCTTTACGTACGGCGCGTTGTGGGCCGCCAATTCCTTCATGGCCTGCAGCACCGCCGCGTTGTAGCGCGCGTCCCGCACCACGGTCATCACCAGCAGCGAGTTCAGCGGCTGCCGCGCGATGAACTCCATCGACCGGCGGACGGAAGCGACCGCCTCGTCCGGGTCGCGCACGCCGGCATAGTCCAGCAGCAGGATGCGCTTGCCCTTGTGCTCGGTAAAACGGGTTCGCTCCATGCGGTACTCCGGCCGGGGTGCGGATCAGGGAGGACGGGGTGGATGAAGTGCAAGATAGCGGCCCTGCGCCGCGTGTCCACCTTTCTGTTCGTCCCCGCGCCGTTGCGGGCCGGGGATGGCCATCGCGGCGGCGCGGCCCGCTCGCGCTTTTTGCGTATACTCGTTCATCTTGTGAGTGCCGTCCGTGTCCGAAACTGACTCTCGTCCCCGCTGGGACATGACCGTGGCGCAGGCGCGCGAGATCCAGCAGGAGATGCGGGGACAGCTCATCCGCCATCCTCCGCCCGGCTTCTCGCCCCGGCTGATCGCCGGCGCAGACGTGTCGGTGGAGCGCTTCAAGCACTACGGGTACGCCGCCCTGGTGGTGCTGCGGGCCGACACGCTCCAGGTGGTGGGGCAGTCGGCCACGGCCGCCGAGCTGCGCTTTCCCTACGTTCCGGGCTACCTGTCGTTCCGCGAGCTTCCGCCGCTGCAGGCGTGCTGGGACGCGTTGGAGCAGAAGCCCGACCTGGTGGTGTTCGACGGCCAGGGCTACGCGCATCCCCGGCGCTTCGGGCTGGCCTGCCACGGCGGGGTGCTGTGGGACGTGCCCAGCGTGGGGTGCGCCAAGAACCTGTTCGTGGGCACGCACGGCGAGCTGGGCGGCGAGCGCGGCGACACCAGCCCCATCGTGCACGAGGGCGAAGTGGTGGGGATGGCGCTGCGGACGCGGGCCGGGGCCAAGCCGGTGTACGTGTCGGCCGGCCACCGCATGGACCTGGAGACGGCGGTGGACCTGGTGCTGCGCCTGTCGCCCCGCTACCGCCAGCCGGAAACGACGCGCCGCGCGCACCAGCTGGTCAACGAGATCCGCCGCGCGGACAAGGCCCGGTGATGGCGAGCGCGGACCCATCGGCCCAAGGCCGCGGACCGGGAGGCTCCCCTCCCGCCCAGGCGCGGTGCCGGTTAGGTTCCTGCCCGCACGCGCCAAATTTCCCGCGCATTTCCCGCCGCCGGTCAGAAACCGGCCGGCCCGGCCGTTCCATACCCGAACCAGTGAGCGCACGGCTCAGGGACGGATCTGCTTGTCACCTGCTTCGCCCTCACCGGAACCGCGCTTGAACGTTACCGAGCTCTTCAACGAGCACTACGACGCGCTGTTCTGCTACCTCGTGCGCCTGACCGGCGACAGCGACCTGGCGGCCGATGCCGCGCAGGAAGCGTTCGTCCGGCTGGTGGAGCGGCCCCCGGCCGACCGGCATCCGCGCGCCTGGCTGTTCGCCGTCGCCACCAACGTGGTGCGCGACGCGGCGCGGGCGCGGACGCGGTGGTTCAAGCTGCTGTCGGCGTCGCCGGACCGGGCGCCGATGGGCGACGTGCAGCCGCTGCCCGACGCGGCCGCCGAAAGCGCGGAGCGCAAGAAGGCGGTCCGCGCGGCGCTCGACAGGCTGTCCCTGAAGGAACGGACGGTCCTGCTGATGAGGGAGGAGGGGTTCGCCCATCACGAGATCGCCGCCGCGGTAGGAACCACGACGGGGTCGGTGGGCACCATGCTGGCGCGCGCGCTCAACAAGCTGGCCGCCGAGCTCGCGCCAACCTCGGAGGGTTTGAGATGATTTCTGATAGCGGGCCCCGTTCTCACCTGGAGGACGGCGACCTCGTTCGATATATGGACCGGCTGATGGAACGCGACGAGCACCGCCTC
>NZ_DATBNB010000815.1 GCF_036554565.1 Longimicrobium sp.
ACCAGCCGGTCGGAGTTCTGGGCCGCGATCGCCAGCATCCGCTGCGCCTGCGGCGTTCCGTTCAGCCCTCCGCTCGCCAGGAGCCCCAGGCTGCCGCGGATGGAAGTCAGCGGCGTGCGCAGCTCGTGCGCGACGATGGACACGAATTCGTCCTTGAGCTTGGCGATCTGGCGGCGCTCGGCCACGTCCAGCCGCAGCTCTACCTCGGTAGTCACCGACGCCGCCAGGTCCGACAGCAGCCGCACCTCGCGCTCCGTCCACTCGCGCGGCTCGAAGCCCGCCACGCAGAGCGTGCCCAGCGCGTGGCCGTTGGAAAGGATCAGCGGAACGCCCAGGTAGCTGACCAGGTTCAGGTCGCGGAGGAACACGCTGTCGCGCACGCGCTCGTCCTTGCGCGCGTCCGCGATGGCCACCGGCTGCCGCTCGACGAGGGTCCACTGGCAGTACGACTCCTCCACGGGCGAGTTGGGGTCGTCGGGCCAGCCCGGCGGGGCGAAGCAGCTCTTGGCGAACTGCCGCTGGTCGTCCAGCAGGTTCACCAGGGCCAGCGGCGCGCCCAGGAACTCGGCCGCGATGCGGGTCAGGCGGTCGAACGCCTCCTCGGGCGCGCTGTCGAGCAGCCCCGTGGCGTGGAGCGCGGCCAGGCGGGCAGGATCGCGCAGCGGGTCGGCGCCCTGGTCCTGCGGCGGCTCTGAATCGCTCATGCAGCTTCGCGTCGGTCGGTGGGGCGTGGGGGCCGGGAACCGGCACCGCTCCGCCAGAATCCGCATAATTTCGCCCACGCGGACGATCCGGCAAGGGCCAGGAGGCCCGATGGCCGTCTGGACGCGCGCCTTCCACGGCGTAAGTTCACCCGTGGCCGCACTGCGGCAGACCGCTCCGGACGAACCAATACCTGGATGATTCCATGCAGAACGGCATCGACCCGGCTGTCACCTCCCCCACGGAGTACAGGCAGCTGGCGCGCGACATCTTTTCCGAGCTGATCGCCATCGACACCACCGAAGCTTCTGGTGACGTCACCGCGGCGGGGCAGGTGGTCGCCCGGCGCCTGCTGGCGGCGGGGCTTCCCGAGGACGACGTGACGCAGGTGGGCCCGCATCCCCGCAAGATGAACCTGGTGGCGCGCCTTCGCGGCAGCGGCGCGCGCGGGCCGCTGCTCCTGCTGGCCCATCTGGACGTGGTGGATGCCGACCCGGCGGAGTGGGACACCGACCCCTTCGAGCTGGTGGAGCAGGACGGGTTCTTCTACGGCCGGGGCACGAGCGACCAGAAGGCGATGGCCAGCATCTGGGCCGCGAACCTCGTCCGCCTGCTGAACGAGCGGGTGGTGTCGGACCGCGACATCATCCTGGCGCTGACCGCGGACGAGGAGGGTGGTCCGCAGAACGGGGCCAAGTGGCTGACGGAGAACCGCCGCGACCTGGTGGATGCGGAGATGGGGATCAACGAGGGGGGAATCGGGCGCATCAAGAACGGGCGCCGTGTTTCCCACAACCTGCAGGCCAGCGAAAAGGTGTACGTCGACTTCGAGCTGTGCGCCCGCGGCGCCTCCGGCCACAGCTCGCTGCCCACGCCGGACAACTCCATCTACCACCTGGCCGCCGCGCTGGGGCGCATCGCCGGGTTCACGTTTCCCGTGCAGCTGGGCGAGGTGGCGCGCGCCTTCTTCGAACGCATGTCGCGGATCGAGACGGGGCAGGTGGCAGACGACATGCGCGCGCTGCTGGACACGGGGGATGAGGCCGCGGCGGCGCGGCTCAGCGAGGTGCCGCAGTACAACGGGATGATGCGCACCACCTGCGCGGCCACGCGGCTGGATGCGGGGCAGAGCAACAACACCATCCCGCAGTCCGCGCGCGCCATCCTCAACTGCCGGCTGCTTCCGGGGACCGATCCAGACGAGGTGGCGCGGCAGCTGGCGGAGGTGATCGCGGACGAGCGCCTGGTGCTCACCCAGGTGAAGGCGGGCAAGGCCAGCCCGCCGTCGCCGCTGACGCCCGAGGTGCTGGGCGCGGTGGAGCGGATCACGGAAGAGATGTGGCCCGGGGTCCCGGTGGTGCCGGTGATGGGCATCGGCGCCACGGACAGCCTCTACTTCCGCGCCGCCGGCATTCCGATGTATGGCGTGTCGGGGATCTTCTTCGACGTGGACGACGTGCGCGTCCACGCGCCGAACGAGCGGCTTTCGGTCAGCTCCTACTTCGAGGGGCAGGAGTTCCTGTATCGGCTCGTCCGCGCGCTGTCCGGCCAGGACGGCACTCGGTCCTGAACGGCAAAAGACGGCCTCACGCAGAGCCGCAGAGACGCAGAAAGAGAGAAGACGAGGGGCTTTCCGCGTCCGCGGTGCCCTTCGTCAGCCATCCAGATTGCCGTCGCAGGTTGTTGGGGAGATGGATGCGTCGCTCGCGGCGAACGGCGCATTCATCCAGGGATTCTCCCTCGGCAGCCACGCTGCGGCGGCGGCATCTGCATCCGCCTGGATGCCCAGGGATCGCAGCTCCTGGCTTATGATCCCGCGCATCCGCGAGCGGGCGGCGCGATGGACCAGCGCGCGGACGTCCCTTTCGCCCTCCGCGCCGAGCGAGAGGAACGGGTTCGCGCAGATCATGGCCTCGCGCTCGGCGAGCAGCTCGTCGCGCGTCCGCTGCACCCGCGCGATGCGCGCGCGGGCGGCGTCGGGAAAGGCCTCCAGGTCCGCGAGGCTGCGCCACTCGTCGTCGCGCTCCGCCGCCGGTCTCTGCCCACCGGCCGCGGCCACTTCGGTCACCATGCCCAGCGGCCCCAGCGCCGGGCGGGGACCCCACAGCCCCTCGAACTCGCTCTGCAGCGGGATGGGCAGCGGCGACGCCTCCATCATCAGCGGGCGGAAGACGTTCAGGACGCGGCCGCGCGCATCCGGGGGCACCGCGGTCCCGTGCCCCGCCAGCACCTCGTCCTGGTACGACGAGAGATAGCCGTTGCTGCGCCCGCGCGCCGCCATCGTCGCGGTCACGTACCCGTCCAGCAGGCGCGCGAACGTTTCCGCCGGGCGCGTCTCGTACTCCCAGCCCCCGCTGCGGCCGGCGCTGCGCCCGGGGACCCGTGCCGTGGGCAGGCTGCGCACGGCGGCGGCAAAGGCGTCCGATCCATTCGTCCGCAGCGCCACGTCGGTTCCGTACGGGCCCTGGCCGCGGTAGCGCCTGCGCGCCACCTGCCAGTCCAGGTCGTGCGCGATCTCGTGCATCAGCGTGCCCGGCCCCGTGGCGGGCGGAACGTGGATGCGGCGGCCGTACGGATCGTGGATGGCGAGCGCCGACCGCTCCTTGCCCGTCCGCCCGAACTGGATCGACAGCCCGCGCACGTCCATCCCCGGAAGGATGGCTTCCATCTCCGCCAGTGCGCTGCCCAGCATCCGGCGGTAGTACGGGCGCCAGGCCATCGGCACGTCGGCGTCGAAATCCACCGCCTTCAGCCCGTAGCGGCGCTTGAGGTCTGCCGTGGACGGGGCGGGGAAGCCCGGGTGCCACACCGCTTCCTGCGCGTAGGTGCGCATGGCGACGGCGGACTCCAGCGCGACCTCGGCGAGCGGCGCGGCGGGATGCGAGGCGCGAATGCGGGCGTACGCGGCGGCGAAGTGCTCCTCGTCGCGGGCGGCTTCCACGAACCGGCGCCCGTTGGCGCGTCCGGTCTCCGTGGGCCCCAAGGCCTGCTGGATCGACCGGCTGTAGCGTTCCAGCGAGACGGCGATCGGTGCGACCGGTGGCGGCTCGTGGCGGTCGGCCAGAACCGACAGGCGGCGTGCCGCCGCGCGGGAAAGCAGCGGCATGGAGGCGGGCGCGGAGCCTTCGACCGCGGCGCGCGCGGGAACCGCCGCGATGGCGCTCGCGAGAGGGATCGCGGCGGCGCCGGAGGCTGCCTCGCGCGCCTCGCTGCGCCATGCGCCTGCGGGAGATTCCACCGAGAAGCGCCGGGCCGCCCGCCACTCACGGAGCAGCGCCAGCGGATGGCGGTTGGTGAGCGCCGCCTCGCGCAGCAGGTCGCGGGCGTCGTCGCGCGCCATCCGACGGTCAGCCGCGAGCGCCGCGGCACGGGCGACGAGCGAGGGCGCATGTGCGGGAACGGTGCCCTCGGCGGCGGCCAGCGCGTAGGCGGCGCGGACGGTCAGCTCGCCGCCGCGCGGGTCCGCCGCGCTGGCGACGGCCTGCTCGATGATGTCCAGGTGCAGGCGCGCGGCCCGCATCCGCTCCTCCCGCGAGCCGTGCGACACGGTCGACAGCGCGAGCGGGTCCAGCACGTATCCACGACCCGCCGCCGTGGCGGACAGCAGCACGGCGCCGGCCCTGCGGCGCGACGCGGGAGTCAGCCGGGGGTCCTGCAGCGCCAGGTCCGTCAGCCGGAACGGGCTGCCGAGTCCAAGCTGCAGCCGCTCCAGGTATCCCAGCACGATGACGTCCTCATCCGTGAGCGCCGCGGCGCGGGATCGAGCGAGGCGCACGATGGAATCGGCGTACGCGTCTGCCCGCACCAGCTCCACGTCGACTGCGGACAGCGGCCGCTCGCGCCGCTCCCCACAGCCCGCCAGCATCGGCATCAGCAGCGCGAAGAGGGCCGCGGTGGCGGCTCTCCATCGTGCGGTGCGTCGGGTGTGCGTGGTCGCGTTCATGGCCGCTCCGGGTCGGGCGTATCGGCGGCGGCGACCTGGCCTGGTGTCGCCCCACCTATCACCGTACGGCGGAAGGGCCCCCGGAGTTCCGTCGTAAGTTGCTGCGGCACAACACCAAACGACCACGGGCGAATGAATTCGCTGCAACGACCACACGATGTCCACCTTCGTGGACTGCCTGCTGCGGTGTTCGTTATCGCTTGTGGCGCGCCCTTGCTGTATTGGACCTGCCACCCTCCATCCGGGGTTCGCAACGGCAATCTGTCATCCAGAGGCCCGGGCGCACTTGACCGGCCCGCAGTGCAGACCATGCAGGGCCGTGGGATCTTGCCGAGGGAGCCACTTCGCCCGGGCGCGGCAGCGACACGGAACCCTGAGCCTCGGTTCTCGTCCGTCTGGGGAGCGGTCCAGGCCTCCTCGGGCGAATGAATTCGCTGCAACAACCACACGATGTCCACCTTCGTGGACTGCCTGCCGCGGTGTTCGTTATCGCTTGTGGCGCGCCCTTGCTCTACTGCGCCCGACGCTCTCCGTTTGAGGCCCTCAACGACCGTCTGTCATCCAGAGGCCCGAGCGCACATGACCGGCCCGCAGTGCACAACATGCAGGGCCGTGGGATCTTGCCGAGGGAGCCACTTCGCCCGGGCGCGGCAGCGACACGGAACCCTTAGCCTCGGTCCTGGTCCGCGGCCTGGGAGCGGCCCAGGCCTCCCGGGCGACTGAATTCGCTGCAACAACCACACGATGTCCACCTTCGTGGACTGCCTGCTGCCGTGGGTCTTATTGCTTGTGGCGCGCCCTTGCTATCGTGTGCCTGCCGCTTCGATAGTCAGTCCGTTGCCGTCGTGGACGCGGGCATCGAGGCGTGGAAGTCCTCGCGGACGCGGTGCATGTACGAGCCGAGCAGTTCCGCGACGCGGTCCGCGCTGGGCGAGGCCAGGATCATCCCCACGTGGTGGCGCTTGTTCATCCGCCACACGATCTCGGGATCGTCGTACGCCGACGTGTCCGGCCACTCCTGCCGGGCCAGCGACACCAGCAGCCCCGCGTAGTCCTCCCTCGTCTGCGGCAGTTCGTAGGCCGCGCCTCGCGCATCCGCCACCTCCAGCCGCGCCCATTCGCGCCACAGGTTGATGCCCGTGGCGGCTTCCACCATCTCCACGATGTTCGCGCCGCCCACGCGCGCCGCCGTTTCCAGGAAGTAGAACTCGCCGTCCTCGTCGCCGCGGATGAACTCCGTGTGCAGCGCGCCGCGGACGATGCCCAGCGCGTCCCGCACCCGTGCATCCTCCTGCTTGAGTCTGCGAGCCTCGTCGGAGTCGCGGGGCAGGGTGCGCGTGCTGAACAGCCCGCCGCCGTGGTACACCTCGAACGGCGGGCTCACGTAGCCACTGGCATCGGAGAACACGATCTCGCGATCCCACACCAGCGAGTCCACGTGGTACACCGACCCGCGGACGAAGCGCTCCAGCAGGTGAAAGCTGCGCTTGTCGCCCAGCGACTCGATGGTGCGCCACACCTGCTCGGGATCGTCGAGCTTGTGGATGCCGATGGCCGACGCCGAGAACCGCGGCTTGAGCACCCAGGGCGCGGGCACCGTCTGCAGGAAGTGGTTGATGTGGTCGTTGTGCAGTACGGGCGCAAAGTCCGGAACGCGGATGCCGGCTTCGCGCGCCCGCATGCGCATCGCGAGCTTGTCGCGATAGTAGCGGACGGTGGTTTCGCCCATCCCAGGCACGCGCAGGTGCTCGCGCAGCGCCGACGCCATCTCCAGGTCGAACTCGTCCAGCGGCACGATGCGGTCGATGTGCTCCGTGCGCGCCAGCCAGCTGATGCCGTTGATCACGTCGTCCCGCTTGAACAGGTCCGGCATGTAGAGCATCTCGTCGATGGCATCGCGAGGCCACTCGGCTTCGCGCAGCTTTTCGACGGTGATCAGCAGCACGCGGCAGCCCTGCCGCTTGCACTCGCGGAGGAATTCCTCGCCCTTGAGGAAGCTCGAAAGGCAGACGATGGTGACGGGTCGGTCGGTCACGGGCCGATGTCCGGTTCAGGTGCGGGAAATTGCTCGCGTTTCGCCACGTCACATCCTGTGCCCCCGCGTGAGTGTGGGCAAGGGCCTGACGCTGGTCCTCGCCTGACGCACCTCACCACGCGTCGCAGCGAAGCTTGCCATCCAGAGGCCAAGCGCACGACTCATCTCAGCCGCATGAGCCTGGTTTGGCCATCCAGCGGCCTCAAGTGTGCCGCTCATCGCCAGCGGCATGCGCCCATGTCTGTCATCCAGAGGCCCAAGCGCACCATACTTGCTCGTACACCGACCCGTGCGGGCCGAAGGATCTTGCCTGAACCACGAATAAGTCTGGGCGCGGCAGCGACACGGATCCCTGAGTCGCGGATCCTGCCGCACCAGAGTCCGGTGCAGCACCGGGGGGCCCAGTCGACCCGAAGCCTGCACGGGCGAATGAATTCGCAGCAACAACCACCCGAAGTCCGCCTTCGCGGACTGGCTTGCCGTGGTGTGGGTTACACTGTGTGGCGCGCCCTGGTGAGAGTGGCACGGCAGCAAGTCGCTTACTTCTCGGCTGGCGGCAGGTGCCACTTGATCCGCGTGTAGGCGATCCGGAAGCCCTGGCGCTCGGCATTGCGCTGCGACGCGCTGCCCGGTTCCGCACCCATCATCGCCAGGTCGCATCCGTGCTCCGCTGCGAACCGAAGCCGCGCCTGCAGCAGCGCGCGCTGCGCTCCCTGCTTCCGCGCCGCGGGGACGGTGCTCGCCCCCGCCAGCAGCGCCACGCCGCCGTGCATCGCCAGGGCTCCCGTGGCGACCGGCTCCCCCTCGACTTCGGCGAGGAACGGCACCGCGCCTTCCGCGGTCGCGGTGATCGTGCCGAAGGCGCGCATGAATTCCGCGAGTTCCGGCGTTTCGCCCCAGCCGCGGGCTGCGGTGTCTGCCCACACGTCCACCTCTCCGGGCTCGACCCGCCGCACGCGCACCTGGGTTTCAGCACCGGGCACAGGAATCGTGGTGGGCCGGTGCATCACGCTGGTGAGCTCCACGGGGCGGTATCCGCGCGACGCGAGCACGTCCAGCAGCGGCATGCCGGCCATGGGGCTCACCTCGTGGAACACCTCGGCCCCGCGCTCGTGCATGAACCCTTCGATTTCGCCCAGCGCGGCGTCCGTCGCCTCGCCAAGCGTGCCCAGCCCGAACGTCTGCGTGAGCGGCGATCCCACGCCGTCGAACATCACCAGTGTTCCGGCGACTTCCTTCCACGTGGCCCCCACCTCGGGCTGCAGCCGTGCGCGGCTGGCGACGAACGCGGCGTTCGCGCTCCCCTCCGCGGCCTCCAGGCGACGCGCGAGGGCCAGGTCGGAAAGCGGGTACTCGGGATCGGGATGGGTCATGGAACAAGAAGCCGGGTGCAGATGGATCGAACGGACGCAACAAACTGCGTGCGTCGGCCCATCCGCGCACGGGTCAGGTGACCCGCGATGGTGGCTAGGCACAGTCGAGTGCGTGACGAACGGGCTGACGCATGC
>NZ_DATBNB010000816.1 GCF_036554565.1 Longimicrobium sp.
GCGCCACCACGAGACGATGAAGGGCCGGCTCCCCACGCGGGAGCCGGCCCGTTCTGTATGCGCGTCTCATCCGGGGCTTCAACATCACTCACCCCACTGCTGCGGGACCGCGCCTGTCATCCCGACGGAGCGGCCACGCGAAACCTGCCCGTACGCCGTCGATCGCAGCGACTGAGGGATCCGCCACACATTCGCCGAGGGCATCGAGGCTGCAGCGTGCACCCTCTCCACCGGCGGGTGAACCCAGGGTTGCCGAGGCCTCGGCTTCATTGCCCGCTGCCGCGCCCCGGCTTGTACGTGTCCCTGGCTAGATCCTTCGGCCCGCGAGGCTTGTGCTGCGGGCAGGTCCGTTGCGCCTGGGCCTCAGGATGACAGGGTGCTGAGGTTTGCCGTGACTGCCGGGCGTCAGCCCTCGCAAGGATGACAGGGTTCTGAGGTGCGCCGTGACTGCCGGGCGTCAGCCCTCGTCAGGATGACAGGGCTCGGCGGTGCCTCAAGTGCTCGGACGTCAGCCCTCGTCCGCGGCCGTATCCTCCTCCGTGCGCGCCGAGTCGGGCGTGAACTGCTGGATCAGCGAGTCGACGTTCACGCCGCCCTTCGCGGCCGCCGTGTCGCGCTGCACCCCGCCGACGGTGCGCAGCGTGATCATCGCCACCTCCGGCGGCGAGCCGAAGCGCACCGGGACGAACGAGAACCCCAGCCCGCAGGTGACGAACAGCGTGGACCCGCGCACCCGGTAGATCCGGTTCGTCGCCGCGTTGGCCTCCTGCGGGAACAGCTCGGTGTTCACCCACGTCAGCCGGGGCGTGCCCGGAACCTCGATCTGCCCGCAGAAGGTGTGGCCCGAGATGACGGACGGATACTTGTCGGTCGGCACCGTGAGCGCGGCCACGGGCATGTGGGCAAGCAGCACGGGCGTGGAGCCGCCCCCGGGGATGCCGCCGTACATCTCTGCCCGGCGCCAGTCCGGCCGGCGCGCGATGTAGGGATCCACCCCCGCGATGAAGGCCGTGTCGTTGTTGCGGATGAACCGCGCGCGCGCGTTGTGGAGCAGCTGCACGCCGTTGCGGGCCAGGGCCGCGCGCGTCAGGATCGCCAGGCTGTCGGGCTCGTCGGGGTCTTCCAGCATGTCCTCGTTGCCCAGCACCGCGAACACGGTCCTTCCCCTCAGCGGCGCGAGAACGCGGTCCAGCGCCGTGAAGTCGCCCCGGCGGCTGCCCACGTAGTCGCCCAGCAGCACGAAGACGTCGGGCTTTTCGGCGATGGCCCGCTCCACGGCCGCGCGCGCCACGTTGGCGTTGTCGGGCCACATGGACAGGTGAAAATCGGAAAGCGCGGCGATCCGCATCCCGTTCCACCCCTCAGGCAGCCCGATCACCTCGATCTCCACCGGCACCACGCGCACGTTCTGCGCGCCCGTGGCACCGTAGGGCGATTGCGGAGGAGGGCCGAGGGTATCGCCTCCGGCCGCGCCGGCGGTGGCGGGGCCGCCCTCCCCGCAGGCGGCGAGCAGGGTGGCGGCGGCACACACGAAAAGCAAGCGGAAGCTGGTCCGCATCAACGGCTCCGTCAGGATGGTTCGAACGCGTGGGGGCTCACGGCATCGCCGTGCCCGCGCGGGCCGGGCGCAACGCATGTGCCACGCGGCTCACGCGCTCAGCGGCAGCGCCTCCACACGGGCGGGCGGTACCGTGTTCTCCATCTCCTGCGGACGCGCGCGGAACCAGCGCGCCAGCAGCAGGATCTCGTCTACCTGGTGCCGCTGAACGAGGGCGCCGGCGCCCTCCGGCCGGCCGTAATGCTCCTCGCACAGCCGGGAAAGGCGCCGCCGCTCGGCGGTGCTGCGCGGCACGGGAACGCTGGCGCGCACGGTGCCACGCCGCACCAGGTACACGCGGTCGTCGCCGTCCGTCCCGGGAACGCGATACACGAAGGTCAGGCTGTCCAGCGCCTCGCGCAGCTGCGCGAACTCGTCGCGCAGCCCCTCCAGCCTCCGCAGCCGCTCGCGCAGCGAGGCCGCGTACTCGAACTCCCATCGCTCCGACGCGGCCTGCATGCGCTCGTTCAGCCAGCGCACGGGCTCGTCCGCCCGCCCGTCCAGAAAGGCGCGAGCAAGGTCTACCCTCCGCTGGTATTCGGCTTCGCTGCACCGGCCCGCGCAGGGGCCCAGGCACAGCTTCAGCTCGAACCGGTGGCAGCGCGGAGCATGCTCCCATGCGAACAGATCTGGCTGGCCGGCGAAGCGGATGGGCGTGTTCACCGGACAGTCGCGAAGCCCCAGCAGGTCGTTCAGCTCGCGGACCGCTTCCTGGACGCGCTTGCCGCCGCGGAAGGGGCCGTAGTAGCTGGCCGCATCGTCGGAAACGGCGCCCACCACGTACAGGCGCGGGGCGCGCGCGGTAGTCACCTTGAGGAACGAGTAGCGGCCGTCGCGCTTGTGCTGCTGGTTCATCCGCGGCCGGAACCGCTTGATAAGCTCCAGCTCGCGTAGCAGCGCGGCGAACTCGCTGGGCTCGTAGTCCCACGAAAGCGAGGCGGCGCCCTGGACGATGGCGTGCTGCTTGTCGCCCCGCTTGGCGCGGAAGTAGGTGAGCAGCCGCGTGCGGAGCGACTTGCTCTTGCCCACGTACAGCACTTCGCCGTCCGTGCCCAGCCAGCGGTACACGCCGGGAACGTTGCGGGCTTCGCGGACCAGCCCTCGCAACGGATGGGTGGGGATGACCTTCACTGCAGGGCGGAGTTCGCCGGGGAAGAAAAACCGAACCGATGGCGAAGGTAGCGCGCGGAGGCCGGAAGCGAAAGAGCGTCCGCGCGGGTCCGGCCGGATCTCTCGATGCGGTGCCCGCAGATCGATCTCGCCGGGTACTACGGCGCTGGCGTAAACCGTCTCGAACTCGTGCGCCGGTCGGCGGCACTCTGTCGACTCGCGTCAGGCTCGACCCAACGCACACCTGGGCTGCAGTAGAATTTGACGGCATGAAAAGTATGCCCGTGCCGACGCTCGCGCGCGCCTGTCTCCCACAGCTCGTAGATTCGTGAGGCTGTAGGGCTGGCGCTTCGCTGCGCAAGGCATCATCTTTCCCGGTGGGAAGTCGCGAATGGAGCGATGCGAGGGCGCGTACGCGTGGCGCACACCGTTCCTTCATGTTAAGATGCTGCCATCCCGCCTCGACATCATTCCCCCACCCGATCCTTGGAGAGCCTGCAATGAAGAACGTACGCAACCTGCTTGCGGCCGCGGTGCTTGCGGCGATGGCCGCCTGCTCGGGCGACGCCACGGCCCCCGAAGCACCCATTGGCCGTGCGCGGCCCTCGCTCCAGACCGTCGTTTCCGACACCACCAGCGGTCCTACGAACGGGGTTCAGGAAGGCGGGGACAGCAAGGCGGCGGGCAGCGGCCTGATCTGGTCGGGCGGGGGCTGATGACGCGGCGACCCATCACAAGCAAAGGGGCGCGGCCACACTACGCCGCGCCCCTTTGCTTGTGATGCGCAGTCCTTGCTCAGGAAACTCCGGTGCTGCTGAGCGAACGTACGAAGTCTTCGGCCAGGAGCTCGTCGGGCTGTTGAGCACTCCGCTGCTCGGGCACCTGCTGGCGCGCGGCCACGGCCCGATGGTGGCGGACCGATTCCAGCAGGGCTTCCGCGGTGAGCCGCATCTTTCCCTCCTGACGCCGTGAGCCGATTTCCAGGGCCTCGCGAGCGGCCGTCTCGGCCTTGTCCCAAAGAGTCAGGCTCGCCGCTCCGTGCGCCAGGTCCAGAAGTCCCTGGGCGGCTTGCTCGTTGGCCGCCACGTGGCCCAGCAGGTCGTGGCAGGCATCCCACGCGTCGCGGAACCCCTCGCGGTCACCCAGACTGCCCGCTGCCCGCGCAAGATTGCCGAACGCCATGAGCCGGTCGGACGTCTGAGGCAGGTGCGGGATGAGCGAGCGCAGCACCGGGACCGCCCGGGCGAAGTATCCCTCCGTAATCCACCAGTACGCGACGTCCTGCGCCAGCCGCAGCAGCCCGGGACTCTTCGGCCCGTACGCCTCGAACGCGGCACGAGCCAATTCCCGCGCCTCGGTGCTGCGTCCAGCCTCGACAGCAACGCCGAACATATCGTGCAAGCCCATCGCCTGAAGGTCGTGCAGGCTGTTGCGCTCCGCCGCCCGGATGGCCCGCACGAGGAATCGGCGGGCCATCGGCAGATTGCCGCGCTGGATGTACAGCCGGCCCAAGCCCAGAAAGGACTGCGAGTACGTGGGCCAGTCACCGATCTGCCGCGCCAGGGCGATGGCGCGGCGGAACCACGTCTCGGCCCGGGCGTACTCGGCCCGGCGGCGCGCCAGCTTGCCCACCGCGTACGCGGTCGAGGCGTCGCCTGGCGTTACGGTGGCGGCGGCCTGCGCGAAGGAGAGCGCGGTGGTCAGCAGCCCCTGTTCGTCGGCCCACTGCGCCACGCGGCGGCAGGCCAGCGACACCATCTCTTCCGACGTGGTGTTGGGCTCGCCCACCATGCGGGCCAGCGCCGCCAGCGGCTCCTCCAGCTCGGCGGCGGGCGCGGCGGCCATCAGCATGGCCATGCGCACCCGCTCCGCGTCGGCGGCGAAGAGCGCCGCGCGGTCGCCTTCCGGCGCTTCGGCCCAGAGCAGCGCGTCGCGGAGCGACTGCCACAGCAGCAGCCCCTTTTCGCCGGTTACCTCGTCGAGAAGGCCCAGCCCCTCGAACACCTCGTCGCCGCGCTTGAGAGCGGGCGGAACGCGCCACCGGCGCTGCGTCTTTCTCTGAGGAACCCGAAACTTACGTGATTGCATGGCGTGTGCGAGTGGGCTTGGAGGAGGGGACCACGCGGCAGATGTGTCCGAATAATAATGTAGCAGATGAAAAAAGCCAGACATTCATCGCACACGGTGGCGTAAAAGTCGGGCCGGTGTACCGTCAGCGCTGGCAGGAGCCGCAGAAGAACGTCGATCGCCCGGCCTGGACGAGCCGCTCCAGCGGGGTTCCGCACACCGGGCACGGCTCCCCGCCGCGATCGTACACCTTCAGCCGTTCCGCGAAGCCCCCGCGCTCGCCGCTGGCGTCGCGGTAGTCCAGGAACGTGGTGCCCCGGAACTCGATGGCGTCGGTCAGCACCTGGCGCACGCCCTGTACCACGCGGGTCGCCTCGCTGGCGGAAAGTGTGTTCGCGGGGCGCCGCGGATCGACCCCGGCGCGGAACAGCGCCTCGCTCGCGTAAATGTTGCCCACGCCCACCACCCGCCCCTGGTCCATCAGCCAGGTCTTGATCGGCACGCGCGACCGGCCGGCGGACGCGTGGAGCCAGTCGGGGGTGAACTCGTCCGACAGCGGCTCCACCCCCAGGCCGCCATCGAACGAACGCCAGGCCTCCTCGCCCACCACCCACAACCGCCCGAAGCGCCGCACGTCGTGGTAGCGCAGCTCGCGCTTGTTCGACAGCGAAAGCCGCACGCCCAGGTGGCTGGGGTCTTCGTCCCCCGCCTTCGCCATCAGCAGCCGCCCCGTCATCCCCAGGTTCACGATCAGCCGCTCGCCGCCCAGGCCCACGACGATGTTCTTGGCCCGGCGCGCCACGTCGCGCACGGTTCGTCCCTTCAGCCGCGCGGCGAACGCGTCCGGCTCGTCCCCGTCGATCAGGTCCGGCCGCAGCACCTCCACGGCGCCGATGCGCGCACCGGGAAGCAGCCCCGCCAGGTCGCGGACGATGGTCTCTACCTCCGGAAGCTCAGGCATGGGCGTTCGCTCGCTCGATTTCCCGCCACCCGATGTCGCGGCGGAAGTGCTTCCCCTCGAACCGGATGGACTCTGCCGCGGCCCGGCTGCGCTCCGCCGCGGCGGCCACCGTGGGGGCCAGGGCGGTGACGGCGAGGACCCGCCCGCCGGCGGTGACCAGGGCGCCGTCGTCCGCACGGCGCGTTCCCGCGTGAAAGACGATCACGTCGTCGCTGCTCTGGAGCTCTGCGGGGAGGTGGATGGGCACGCCGCTCGGATAGTCACCGGGGTATCCGCCGGAGGCCAGCACGGTGGTGGCCGCGGCCTGCGCGCTCCATCCCAGGCGCACCCCGGCGAGCGAGCCTCCACGGGCGATCTCCAGGATCGGGTCCAGCAGGGACGAGCGCAGGAGGGGCAGCACCACCTGCGTCTCCGGGTCCCCGAAGCGGCAGTTGAACTCCACCACCTTCGGCCCGTCGGGCGTGAGCATCAGCCCCGCGTAGAGCAGGCCGCGGAAGGGGCATCCCTCAGCCGCCATCGCCGCGACGGTGGGGCGCAGGATCTCGCGCTCCACGCGCTCCATCAGCTCCGGCGTGGCGAGGGACACGGGGGCGTAGGCACCCATCCCGCCGGTGTTGGGCCCGCTCTCCCCCTCGCCCACGCGCTTGTGGTCCTGCGCGGGGACCATGGGCACCACGTTTTGGCCATCCGTCAGCGCGAACACGGACAGCTCTTCGCCGGTCATCCGCTCTTCGACGACCACCTCCGCGCCCGCCACGCCGAACGCGCCGCCCTCCATCGTTTCCCGCAGCGCGGTGAGGGCCTGGTCCGTGTCGTCACACACCACCACGCCCTTGCCGGCGGCCAGTCCCGAGGCCTTGACCACGACGGGGCCGGCTACGGAGCGGACGTAGTCCTCGGCTTCGGGGAGGGCGGTGAAGACCTGGAAGGCCGCCGTGGGAATGCCGTGCCGCGCCATCAGCCCCTTGGCGAACGCCTTGGACGATTCGATGCGCGCGGCCTGCTTGCTCGGGCCGAAGACGGGCAGGCGGTGGTTGCCGAAATGGTCGGCGATCCCCTCCGCCAGCGGTGCCTCGGGGCCCACGATCGTCAGGTCGATTTGGTTCTGCTCCGCCCACCCGGCGAGCGACTGGAGTTCGCCCGCGTCGAGCGGAATGGAGGTCGCCAGCGCGTCCGTCCCGCCGTTGCCGCGGGTGATGAACAGCTCCGCGCCCGGCGCGTCGCGCCGCAGCTTCCACAGCAGCGCGTGCTCGCGCCCGCCGTTGCCTACGACCAGGATCTTCAAGGAACGCCGCCGTTTGGGTGCAGGGGTGCAGAACGCGGGGATGATAGTACCCGCGCCGCGTGCACAGCAACCGCCCGAAATGTAGTGTGGGGCGCCGGCCTCTGCGCCTGCCATCGCCTTCGCGCCGAACTGGTGGGCGACTGAAGTCGCTGAAACAAACGCACGAAGTCCGCCTGCGCGGACTGGCTTGCGTCCGTGTGTGGGAGATCGATGTGGCGCGTCCCGGCTTCGCGGCAGGGTCGGCGTGCGGGACGGGCCGGGGCACGACCGCGGGTGTGTGGCGGATCCCTCAGTCGCTGCTGTCTTCGGTGTGAGGGAAGGTTCGCCGGGGCCGCTCCTTCGGGATGACAGGGTGCGCGTCGGGAGGGCAGGATGGGCGTGCGGGTGAAGTCTCCGCCGGGAGGCTTTCCGCTGGTGTTGCGGCAGATTCTTCGGCTCGTCCATGGTTGCCCGGAGTCGCGATCCCGGCCATCTTCCACTTCCGACCCACGACGTCTCCCTCCCCCGTTCTCCCGGAAATCGCGCGATGCTGCGGATGATAGCTCCTGTTCCCGTTCGGCTCGTCGTCAGCATGGGCCTCGCGCTCGTAATCGGCGGCGTGGCCCTGTCGCCGCAACTCGCCGCGCAGAGTGCTGTCACTGGTCCGGCCGCGGACAGCGCGACGATTCCCCTGTCGTCCGCGCTGGGCCGGTTCTCTTGGCGGGTGAGCACGAGCGTTTCCGAGGCGCAGGCGTACTTCGACCAGGGAGTGCGCCTGATGTTCTCGTTCACCCCGGCCGACGCGCGGCGCTCGTTCGTCGAGGCGCGGCGCCGCGATCCCGCGTGCGCCATGTGCTGGTGGGGCGAGGCGTGGTCCCTTGGGCCGTATCTGAACGGCCCCATGGACGATGCCAACGCCGCCGGGGCGCACGCCGCGGCGACACGGGCGCAGGAGCTTGCCGATCGTGGCGGCCCCCCGCTGGAGCGCGCGCTGGTCGATGCGATGGCCGCTCGCTACCTGCCCGAGCATCCCGCGTCGGGCCGGAAGAGCCTCGACTCTGCCTTCGTGAACGCGATGGCGGCCGTGTACGAGCGCAACCCGCGGAACGCGGAGGTGGCCACGCTGTACGCCGACGCGCTGATGCTCCTGGAGCCGCGGCGCGGAATCTGGCCGCTCACCAAGCCTTCCATCGCCCGCATCCACCAGGTGCTCGAAGGCGTGCTGGCGGCGGACATCGGCCATCCCGGCGCCTGCCACCTGTACATCCACGCGACGGAGACCACGCCCAAGGCCGGCGAGGCCCAGCGGTGCGCGGACCTGCTGGGGAGCGCCATTCCCGGCGCCAGCCACATCAACCACATGCCGTCGCACACGTACAACCGCGTGGGGCGATGGGGGGATGCGACGCGCTCCAACATCCTGGCGTGGCACTCCGACCAGAAGGCGGCGAGGGGCGAGGGATTCGCCATCTACCCCGCGCACAACCTTCACATGCTGCTCTTTTCCGCGTCCGTGGATGGGCAGAGCGCGATCGCCATCCAGGCGGCGAGGGACTACACGAAGCTGGTGCCGGCGGATGGGGCCTCGTTCCAGGCGCTGACGCTGCTGCGCTTCGGGCGGTTCGGCGAGGTGCTGGAAGTGACCAGCCGCCCCGCGCACCCGATCCACGAAGGGCTGTGGGCGTTCGCGCGGGGACATGCGCACCTTCGCCTGGGACAGCCGGACAGCGCGCGGGCGTACCTGGCGCTCGTCGACTCCCTCGCGCGGACCACGCCTGCCACGCGGACCTTCCGGCAGCACCAGCCGGCGCGCCTGCTGGGGATCGTGAAGGGGATTCTGCAGGGCGAGCTGCTGCGCGGGGAGGGACGGCCGGACGAGGCCGCCGCCGCGTTCCAGGAGGCGATGGCGCTGGAGGACGGGCTGGTGTACGACGAGCCGGAGCCGCTTCCTTTCGCCGTGCGGGACTGGCTGGGAACGCTGCTGCTGGAGACGGGGAAGCCCGCGGAGGCCGAGCGCGTCTTCCGCGAGGGGCTCGTGCGCCGGCCGAACAACGGATGGAGCCTGGTGGGGCTGGAGAAGGCGCTGCGCGCGCAGGGGCGCGAGGCCGATGCGAACCGAGCGCTCGAGGAGTTCCAGCGGGCGTGGGTGCGGTCCGATACCTGGCTTCCCGCCGCGCGATTCTAGGTCAGGGCTCCGACTCCAGCTCGGCGATGCGCCGCCGCAGGAAGCGGCGCTCCGGCTCCAGGCGCGCCAGCGCGAGCGCCCGCTCGTAGGCTGCGCGCGCCTCTGCCGTGCGGCCGAGCTGGCGACACAGGTCCGCGCGGGCCGCGTGGGCCAGGTGGTAGTCTGCCAGTTCGCCATCGGCCAGCAGCGGGTCGATCAGCGCCAGCCCCGCCGCCGGCCCGTCGCGCATGGCCACGGCGACGGCTCGGTTCAGCTCCACCACGGGTGACGGCTCCACCTTCGCGAGCACGTGGTAGAGCCCCACGATCTGCGCCCAGTCGGTGGACGCGGCGTCCGCCGCCTCGGCGTGCACGGCCGCGATGGCGCCCTGCAGCGTGTACGGGCCAAATCGCCGCGACGAGAGCGCCCGCTGCACCAGCGCGCATCCCTCCTCCACCTGCTCGCGGTTCCAGAGCGACCGGTCCTGGTCCGCCAGCAGGACCAACTCGCCGTCTGCACCCGTGCGCGCCGCCCGGCGCGACTCGTGGAGCAGCATCAACCCCAGCAGCCCCTCCGCCTCCGGCTCCGGAAGCAGCTCCACGATCAGTCGGGCCAGGCGGATGGCCTCGCCGGAAAGGTCGGCGCGGGTCAGCGATTCGCCCGCGGAGGCGGAGTATCCCTCGTTGAACACCAGGTAGACCACGCGCAGCACCGCATCCAGCCGCTCGGGGAGATCGGCGCGCGAAGGCACCTGGTAGGGGATGCGCGCGTCGCGGATCTTGCCCTTGGCGCGAACGATCCGCTGCGCGAGCGTGGAGGGGGGAACCAGGAAGGCGCGGGCGATCTCTTCTGTCGTCAGCCCGCAGACTTCGCGCAGGGTGAGGGCGATGCGCGCGTCCGGCGCCAGCGCGGGGTGGCAGCAGGTGAACACCAGGCGCAGCCGGTCGTCTTCCACGCCGTCGCCATCCCACGTCTCCGGCTGGACCGCCGACTCCATCTGCAGGGCGAGCTCGGCGACTCGGGCGTCGAAGCGCGCGCGGCGGCGCATGGCATCGATGGCCTTGAACCGTCCGGCCGAAACCAGCCAGGCGCGGGGATTCGCCGGCACCCCCTCGCGCGGCCACCGCTCCAGCGCGGCCGCAAAGGCGTCGTGAAGCGCCTCTTCGGCTGCGTCGAAGTCAGAGAGCAGGCGGATGAGGGTGGCGAGCACGCGGCGCGACTCGGAGCGGTAGATGGCATCTACCCGCTCGCGCATCCCGTCGGCCGCGTGCTCGCTCGTCACGGCTGGATCAGCCCACGTCGCCGAAATCCACGACCGGCCGCACCTCGATGCTGCCGATGCGCGCGGACGGGATCTTTGCCGCCACCTGGATGGCCTCGTTCAGGTCGCGCGCCTCGATCAGGTAGAACCCGCCCAGCTGCTCGCGCGTCTCGGCGAACGGGCCGTCCGTCGTCGACATCCTGCCGTTGCGGATGCGCACGGTGGTGGCCGTCGACACCGGCTGCAGCGCCTCACCCGCCACGTACTGCCCGCTCTCCCGGATGGCCTGCGTAAAGGCGAAGTACTCGCCCATGAAGGCTTCGGACTCGCTGGCGGACATGGCGTCGATCGCCTTTTCCTCGTCGTAGATCAGGCACAGGTACTTCATGGGATTTCCTCTGGTGCGGGGTGAAAACTGCCGTGAACATCCCATAGTCGTCCGGGGGATCGCCAAATCGACAATTCCCCGGACGGGTCCGCAACATTCCTGGTTCGCGGTCGATCAGCTTCTCCCGCCGGCCGCTCCAGCGACGAACTCCCGGGCTTCGCGAGCCAGGTCCATCCAGGCTTCTCTTGCGCCCGCGATCGTCACCCACTCCTTCATCGGGCGACCTTGGCCGGACGCGAAGGGAGCGCCTTCGCCGGACGTGATCAGCGCTTCCACGCGGTAGCGGGGCAGCTTCAGGACGAGAGTGCCGTCCATCGGCATCGCGAAGATCTTCCCGCGCACCTTCAGCGCCGTCGAGCCGAATGCCCTCCTTCCATCACTGGCTTCATCGGCCAGCCCCTCGGCCCTGAGCGTCGCCGCGATGGCGTCGAACGCATCCCATCGGCCTTCACCGGCGTCCTGCCTCTCTCGCCAGCAGGGGAGCGGGGTCGGCCGTCGGAGCCCTAGCGGCGGGCGTGGGCCGCGCGTTCACCACGTCCAGCAGCAGCCGCCAGCCCTGCGCGGTGCGGCGCCACACGCGGACGTAGTTGCCCGCGTGCTGTCCGTTTGGGGCTGACCGGGTGTACGCGCCATAGACGTAACCCAGCGTTCCGTCCGCGGATACGTGCGCGGCGGTGGGCGTCCAGCTCGCCCGCCCTGGCTCACGTCCAGCCACCTGGGCGGCGGCATCGACTCCTTCCGTCGGCCTGGCCCCGGCGCGAGCAAGCCAAACCCGCGGATCGCCCCACGCCGCCAGCGCGGAGGCCGGGCCCGCGTGCGTCCACGCGTCGGCGAATCCGGCGTCGGCACGGCGCAGCTCGTCTTCGCTCCCGCCGGGTGTGCCGCAGGCGAGCTCCCCGCCGGGCGCCCAGTCGGGAACGGAGTCCGCGGAGGGCGAGCCGGTCGTCCCGACGTCGAGCACGAACTTCCAGCTTCCGTCCACCTGCTTCCGCCAGATCGTAAAGTAGTAGCCGTGGCCCACTTCGCCTCCGTCGCGGGGCCTGGCGACGAACGGGCCCGACGTAAATCCCAGGTCGCCCATGCACGAGATGGCGGCTCGTGCGGGACGCCAGGTGAGCGTCACCGGCGGAGATGGGCGCGACCGGGTAAACTCCTTTCCGTCGACGGGGCGAGGGCGGAAGAGGATGCCGTCGTCCGCGAGGAACGCCAGGAACGCGTCGCGCACCCCTTCTCGCGCGGACCGCGCGGAAAAGTCCCGCTCCGCCTGCACCATCCCGCGCAGCGCATCCGCCGGTTCGCGTCCGGGCTGTGCGCGGGGGGCTGCGGCGCAGGCGCCCACCACGCAGAGCGCGAGGGCGGCACGGGCCGCTCGCCAAAGGGTCGATTCCTCGTTCATCGCATGCACCGAAGGAGAAGGGAACGCGATCAGGATCAAGCCGTCACCACGCCCATGGGCATGGGGTGCACCTCGAACCGGAAGCCGGCGCCGGCCTGGATCGTCGGATCGCCCTCCATGAACGCGCGGACGTCGGCTTCGGTCGCGAAGTCCATGATGCCGATCCCAAAGGGGCCGGCCGGGTCCGCCACGAGCCCGAACGCGATCACGTGTCCTCTGCCGATCCATTCCTGCCAGTAGCCCGCGTGCTGCTGCATCAACGCCCGCTCCTCCGGCGACATGTCCTGCGCGAAGCTCGGGCGCGGCGGCAGCAGCTTGCAGAAAAAGTTCACGATCCACTCTCGTCGACAGGGGTTTTCGTCACGGGCCGGGTGCCCGCACGGGGGAGACGGCGCACGAAGGCGCGAAATGTTGAACGAAGTAGGCGGCCCCACAAGGACGGTTCGCCGCGCGGATCCGGCGTTTCGTCGCATCGGGGTTGGCTCTACGCCGAGGTGACCGCATTCTCTGCTCCGGCGAGCGTGACCCACACGTCGGGGGCGCACTATGTTTCGTGCCACCCCTGGCGCCCGCGCTACACGTGCTCCCCTCCACTACACTGTGATGGACCTCGGTACTCATCCCGCCAGCGAACGCACGGCCGACGCGCGGATCCCCGCACGCCTGCTCCTGCTCTTCTGGCTGGGCGACGCGGTGCTCACCCTGGCGCACGTGTACATCCTGAACGGGGTGCACGGCAGCCGCCCCTCGCTCGGGCAGCTGCTGTACTGGGTGCTCCCCGGCTACCTCGTCTGGGCGCTCAGCGTGCCGGCCATCATCACGCTCGCGCGCCGGTTTCGCTTCGAGGGCGGGGGCTGGCGCCACTCCCTTCCGGTGCACCTGACCGTGAGCCTGGTGATCGCGAGTGCCAACATGGTGGTGCTGACGCTGTTCGCCCGCGCCCGGTCCGGCGGCGGTGAGAGCTTCGGCACCGTGCTGCTGCGCTACGTGGAGATGCGGATGAGCTGGAGCATCTTCACCTACTGGTTCTTCCTGGCGTTCTACCTGGCCCTGGAGCACGCGCAGACGGCGGGCGCGCGCAAGGTGCAGGCGAGCCGGCTGGAGGCAGAGCTGGCCAATGCCCGCTTGGCCGCGCTGAAGATCCAGGTGCAGCCGCACTTCCTGTTCAACGCCCTCAACTCCATCTCGTCCCTGGTTCCCGACGAGCCGCGGGCCGCGCAGAAGATGATCAGCGAACTCGCGGAACTGCTGCGGCTGACGCTGGCCGCCGGCGCGGAGCACGACACGCCGCTTCGCCGCGAGCTGGAGGTGCTGGATCGATACGTCGCCATCGAACAGGTGCGCTTCGGCGACCGGCTGCGTGTGGACATCAGGGTGGATGACGATGCGCTGGATGCCGCCGTCCCCACGCTGCTGCTGCAGCCGCTGGTGGAGAACGCGGTGCTGCACGGCATCCAGCCCTCGCTGCAGGGGGGCACGGTTCGCGTCACCGCGCGGAGGGAAGATTCGTGGCTGGCGATCGAGGTGAGCGACGACGGTGTCGGATTGGGCTCCGGGTACGCCGAACGCGCCGCAACGCGCGTGGGGCTGGTGAACACGCGCGAACGGCTGCGGAAGCGCTTCGGTGCGGAGCACTCGTTCGCCATCGGCCCGGTGGAGCCGCGGGGGACGCGGGTGAGCATCCGCCTGCCTTGTAGCCCGAAACCGGAGCACGCCCTTGCCGCCGTCTGACGTGCTCCGCGCCGTGATCGCCGACGACGAGCCGCTGGCCCGGCGCCGGCTGCGCTCGCTGCTGGAAGAGGACGGCGGCGTGCAGGTGGTTGCCGAGTGCGCCAACGGGTTGGAAGCACTGGCCGCCGTGGGCCAGCACGAGCCCGACGTGGTGTTCCTAGACGTGCAGATGCCGGGCGCAACCGGCATCGAGGTGCTGGAAGCGATGGCACCCGGTTCCGCCGGCGCCGTGGTGCTGGTGACCGCGTTCGACGAGTACGCCGTCGCCGCCTTCGAGCACCACGCGCTGGATTACGTGCTGAAACCGGTGGACGAGGATCGCTTCAGGGCCACACTCGGCCGCGTGCGCGAACGCCTGCGCGAGCGGCGCGCAGCCTCCCTCAGCGCGGATGCGCTCCGGCAGCTGGCCCTGGCCGCGGGCCCGGCGGGCGGGTCGCCGTACCTGTCGCGCCTGCTGATCCGCTCCACGCAGAAGGTGACGGTGGTGGACCTGGCCGAGGTGGACTGGATCGAGGCCGAGGGCGACTACCTCAGGCTCCACACGCCCGGCCGCTCGTACCTGTACCGCGGCACCATCGGCGCGCTGGAGGAGCGGGTGGACCCGGCGGAGTTCATCCGCATCCACCGCTCCACCATCGTCCGGCTGGCCCGCATCAGGGAACTGGAGCCCGGCTTTCACGGCGACCACACCGTCACGCTCACCACGGGCGACCGCCTGCGGCTGAGCCGCACCTATCGCGCGCGCCTCCAGGATGCGCTGGGCGATCGTGTCTGACATCCCACGTGCCCCGCATCATCCCTGGCGCCGGGCGCATTCCGCCATCCCGCACCTGATCCTGCCCATGGACGCAACCCTCGCCCCTCCCACCGCGACCGCCGCCGCGCGCGCGACATCCGCCGCGCTCCCCCGGCGCGTGGACTCGGTAGACCTGCTTCGCGGGCTGGTGATGGTGATCATGGTGCTGGACCACACCCGCGACTTCTTTCACCGCGACCTGTGGGCGTACCCGCCCGAAGACCTGTCGCGCGCGCCGGCGGCGGTGTTCCTCACGCGCTGGATCACCCACTTCTGCGCGCCCGTCTTCGTGCTGCTGGCGGGCACCGGCACCATGCTGCAGCGGCAGCGCGGCGCCACCGCGGGCGAGCTGTCGCGGTTCCTGCTCACCCGCGGCGCGTGGCTGATCGTGCTGGAGTTCACGCTAGTGAGGCTTGGCTTCCTGTTCAACGCCGACTACTCGTTCCTTGGCATCTTTCAGGTGATCTGGGTGCTGGGCGTGAGCATGATCGTGCTGGCCGCGCTGGTGCACCTGCCGGTGGCCCTCGTCGGGGCGTTCGGCGTGGCGATGATCGCCGGGCACAACCTGTTGGATGCGTTCAACGTGGCGCAGGGGCCCGCCGCGCCGACGGCCTTCCAGCAGCTGTGGTTCGTGCTTCACCAGCCCGGTCCCGTCTCCGTGTTCGGCGCGCCCGCGTTCGTGCTGTATCCGCTGATTCCCTGGATCGGCGTCATCGCGGCAGGTTATGCACTCGGAAGCGTGTACGCATGGGATGCCGAACGGCGGCAGCGGACGCTGATCCGCTTGGGGCTGGCGTTGACGGCGGCCTTCATCGTCATCCGTGCCATCAACGTCTACGGCGATCCCAAGCCATGGGCGGCGCACGATCGCGGGCCGGTCTTCACCGTGCTCTCCTTTCTCAACACGGCCAAGTATCCGCCGTCGCTGCTCTTTCTGCTGATGACGCTGGGCCCGGCGCTGGTCGCGCTGGCACTGTTCGAGCGCGGGCGGCGGGGCAGGGTGGGCCAGGCGCTGGTGACGCTGGGGCGCGTTCCCCTTTTCTTCTACCTGCTGCAGTGGTACGTGCCGCACACGCTCGCAATCCTGGCCGGGTTGGCGGCGGGGCAGGCCGTGGGCTGGCAATTCCAGAATTTCGCGGACCGCTTCGCCTCGCCGCCCACGAACGTCGGCTTCGGGCTGGACGTGGTGTACGTCGCGTGGATCGTCACGCTGATCATCCTGTATCCCGTGTGCCGGTGGTACGCGGGGGTCAAGAGAAGGAATCCCCGGGGATGGATGCGATACCTGTGAACGGGCGAATGATGAGGGCGATGCTGGCGGCAGCGTTCGCGCTGGCGATGGGATCGGCGCCGGCCGCCGCCCAGGCGGTGGATACGGCCGCGCTGGGGGCTGCTGTTGCCGCGGAGCTGGCGCGGACGGGGATGCCCGGCGTGGCGGTGGTGATCGTACGCGGAGGCGAGGTGGAGTTCGCGCGCGGGTACGGGCTCGCGAACGTGGAGACGGGGCAGGCGATGACGCCAGACATGCTCTTTCAGGTGGGATCG
>NZ_DATBNB010000817.1 GCF_036554565.1 Longimicrobium sp.
CCCTGGTTGCCGGGGAGGAACGTTCCCACGGGATTGGTGACCAGATCCAGCACCAGCCCCGATCCCTCACGGCCGTATCCCAGCTCGTTCAGCCGCCGCAGGGCCTGGATGGACTCCTCGAACACGCCGTCTCCCCGCTGCGAATCCGTGCCCTTGGACCGGTAGTGCGGCAGCGAGGCGACCACGTGCACGCGGTGGCGGGCGAAGAACTCCGGGAGGTACGCGTAGTTGGGGAGCAGCGTGATGGTGAGGTTGCACCGGTCGATGACGTGCTTGCCCGCCGCCGTCGCGCGCTCCACGATCTCCCGCCACCGCTTGTGCAATTCCGGCGCGCCCCCGGTGATGTCGACGGTGGGGATACTGGTCGATTCGATCACCTGGATGCATCGGTCCACCACGTCATCCGGCATCATCTCCGTGCGGTCCGGACCGGCGTCAACGTGGCAGTGGCGGCACGTCTGGTTGCACTTTCGACCGACGTTGATCTGCAGGATGTCGATCGTGGTCGGCCGCAGGGGCAGCAGCCCGGCCCCCGCCAGCGCCGACTCGAAGCTCTGCGCCACGGGCACGGCGTGCAGCAGGGAGCGCTGCTCGCGCGTGGACGCCAGGCCGGAGCGGCGCTTCTGCAGGGTCGGGAGAACGCGGGACATAGGGGCAGTGCGAAAGTGCGAAAGTGCGAAAGTGCGAAAGTACCAAGGGCCAAGTGCCAAGTGCCGGGGTAAATGCCTTGGTAGTTGGTACTCGGCACTTGGTACCAATCCCTACATGCCGAGTTCTTCGGCGCGGTTGCGCATCTGGATGCCGTGCACCAGCGACGCGCCGCCGCGGATGGCGGCCGCTACGTGGACGGCCTCGGTCATCTGCTCTGTGTCGGCGCCCTTCTGAAGGCAGTCCGACGAGTACGCGTCGATGCAGTACGGGCACTGCACCGCGTGCGCTACGGCCAGGGCGATCAGCGACTTTTCGCGCTCGCTGAGGGCCCCCTCGGCAAAGACGGCGTTGTACCAGGCGAAGAACTTCTCGGCCAGGTGCGGCGCGTCCTTGCCCATCTCGCCGAAGCGGGGCAGGTCGTGCGCGTTGTAGTAGTGCGTGTGGGTTCCGGATTCCATCGGTCGGTCGGTTGAGGGGCCGCGGGCGCCGTAGCTTGGGCGCACCTTGTACAGTAACGGCACGCCGCCATTTGGCGCCACCCGGGGGGCCCGATCGCGTGCACGTCCGCGGCTTCGGCGTGCGCGACGGCCGCCCCCCATCCCCAGCCCTTCCCCCGCAAACTCCGCGGGGGAAGGGAGCACGTCAGCCGAGGTTCGACTGGCTGCCAGTGAATGCCCCTGGCAGCCCCCTCTCCCCGGCCCTCTCCCCCGCTTCGCAGGGGAAAGGGAGAATTCGCTCGCGCTTCGGCTGGCCTGGCGCACTCGGCGTCGCAAGCAGTCCGCGAAGGCGGACTTCGGGCCCTTGTTGCCGCGACTTCAGTCGCCCCAGCGAGGCCAGCCGTCCCCGGCCCGCCGCTTGCACCCGCACCCCGCCCGGGTGACGAACAAGCCAAGTGCATGGGAGGACGTGAGATGGAGATCAGGCTAAAGCCCGTTCGGGAGCAGGTGATCGTGATTACCGGCGCCTCCAGCGGCATCGGGCTGGCCACGGCCCGGCTCGCAGCGCGCCGCGGCGCGCGGGTGGTGCTGGCCGCGCGCGACGAAGAGAACCTGCGCCGCATCGTGGCCGACATCCGCGCGGCGGGCGGCGACGCCGTGTACGCCCTGGCCGACACCAGCAGCCAGGAGCAGGTGCTGGGCATCGCCGAAACCGCGCTGCGCGAGTACGGCGGATTCGACACCTGGATCAACAACGCGGCGGTTTCCATCTACGGCCGCCTGGACGAAACGCCGGTGGAGGACGAGCGCCGGCTGTTCGACGTCAACTACTGGGGGATGGTGCACGGCACCCTGGCCGCGCTGCCGCACCTGAAGCGCAGCGGCGGCTCGCTGATCAACGTCGCCAGCGTGGTGTCGGACCGCGCGCTGCCGCTGCAGGGCCACTACAGCGCCAGCAAGCACGCGGTAAAGGCCTTCAGCGACGCCCTGCGGATGGAGCTGGAGCACGAAGGCGCGCCCGTTTCGGTGAGCATCATCAAGCCAGGCTCCATCGACACGCCGTTCCCCCGGCACGCGCGCAACCTGATGGAATACGAGCCGACGCTCCCCGCGCCCGTCTACCGCCCGGAAACCGTCGCCGACGCCATTCTGTACTGTGCCGCCCATCGCCGGAGGTCGCTTACCGTAGGCGGCGGCGGGCGGATGATGGGGATGGCGGGGATGCTCGCGCCGCGCGCCACGGACCGCGGGTTCGAGGGGACGATGTGGTCGCAGCAGCAGAAGGATGAGCGCACGCGCCCCGGCCGCCGCGACGCGCTGTACCAGCCACCGCTGGAGGAGGCCCACACGCGTGGCGACTACGAGGGCCGCGTGCGGCGGACCAGCGCCTACACCAAGGCGACCATGCGTCCCGGGGCGACTGCCCTGGCCGTGGGCCTGCTCGCGGGGCTGGGGTTGGCCCTGGCCGGCCGCGCGGGGCTGCTGGGCGCGCCCGGCTGGCGCCGCGACGACGAGCTCTTCGACATCGAGGAAGAGGAGTTCCGCACGGTAGAGGTGCAGCCCGGCGACGAGGTGGGCGCGCGCGCGGGCGACCTGGATGCCACCGCGTCGGAGCTGGAGATGCCCAGCGACGACTACGCCCTGCGCGGCGTGGAAACGCTGCCGAGCGGCGACTACGGCTTCCGCGCCGGCGCGGACCAGGCGTACTGACCAGGTATCGATGGCGGGCCCGCGGCCCTGCTGGGGCGACTGAAGTCGCGGCAACAACGGCCCAAAGTCCGCCTTCGCGGACTGCACGCGCAGTCGAGTGCACGGGATCAGCCGGAACGCGATCGAATTCTCTGCTCCCCCATGGGGTTTATGGGGGAGAGGCCGGGAGAGGGGGGCGGCCGCGGCATGCGGCGAAACCAGTCGAACCTCGATCGAAGTGCTCCCCTCTCCCGCGCGGTTTGCGGGGGAGGGGCCGGGGGAGGGGGACCCAATTCCGTCCGCGCGCTGACGCCTTTGTGGCGCCGTGTATCGCACCTGGTCCAGAGTTCCCGCTAAGCCTTGGAGACGCAGCGAAAAGGGCACAACGTTTGCGCCCATACCGGCACCTCAATCCCGGTTCCGGGCACCTGGCCGAACTCCCTTCGCCGGCCTCGCCCCACCGTGCTCTCTTGCCAGTGAAGCCATGCATCACCAGCCCCACGCTGCCTCCGGACCATACGACAAGCCGGACCTCCTCTGTCTCTGCCATCTCAGCTGGGACTTCGTTTTTCAGCGGCCGCACCACCTGATGAGCCGCTTTGCCCGTGAGCGCCGCGTGTTCTTCTGGCAGGCCCCCGTGTACGACGCGGCGGAGCCGTGGCTGGACGTCAGCACGCGCGAGGACGGGCTGGTGCTCGCGGTGCCGCACCTGCCCTGGCACGGATGGGACGCCAGCGAAGTCATGCTGCGCGAGCTGCTGGACACGTTCATGGCCGAGCAGCGCATCGGCGAGCACGTGGCCTGGTACTACGACCCGCTCGCGATCGGCCACACGCGGCACCTGCAGCCGCTCGCCACCGTCTACGACGTGATGGACGAGCTGAAGTCCTTCAAGTGGGCGCCGGACCACCTGCCGGAGCGTGAGCGCGAGCTGCTGGAGCGCGCCGACCTGGTGTTCACCGGCGGGCGGAGCATCTACGAGGCGCGGGTGGGGCTCCATCCGTCCGTCCACCTGTTCCCCAGCAGCATCGACGCCGCGCACTTCGCCCGCGCGCGGGGCGGCGTGGCAGACCCGGCGGACCAGGCCGGCATTCCGCATCCGCGCATCGGCTACTGCGGCGTGCTCGACGAGCGGCTGGACCTGGAGCTGGTGCGCGGCTTGGCGGCGGCGCGCCCCGACTGGCATCTCGTCTTCGTGGGGCCGGCGGCCAAGCTGGACGAGAACGAGCTGCCGCGCGCGGCCAACATCCACTACCTCGCGGGCAAACCGTACGCGGAGCTGCCCGACTATCTGGGCGGGTGGGACGTGGCCGCGCTCTTCTTTGCCCGCAACGAGCACACGCGGTACATCAGCCCCACCAAGACGCCCGAGTACCTGGCGGCCGGGCTGCCGACGGTGAGCTCGCCCATCGTGGACGTCGTCCGCACCTGGGGAAGCACGGGGCTGGTGCGCGTCGCCGGGACCGTGGACGAGTGGGTGCAGGCCATCGAATCTGCCCTGGCGGAAACGGATCGCCGGGGCTGGCTGGAGCGGGTGGACGAGGAGCTGGCGAAGACCTCGTGGGACCGCACGTGGCGGGAGATGAGCGAGATGATGGACGAGGTGCTGGAGCAGCGGACGTTCTCCGGGGGCGACGAGTGGGATGCGCTGGAGAGCGAAGTTCAGGGGCTGATGGCTTCCGCGGGGGATTGATGTTCGACTACCTGATCGTCGGGGCGGGGTTCGCGGGGAGCGTATTGGCCGAGCGGCTGGCCGCGGGCGCGGGAAAGCGGGTTCTGGTCGTCGACAAGCGCAACCACATCGGCGGCAACGCGTACGACCACTACGACGACGCGGGCATCCTCGTGCATCGCTACGGGCCGCACATCTTTCACACCAACTCGCGCGAGGTGTGGGACTACCTGGGCCGCTTCACGGAGTGGCGCCCCTACGAGCACCGGGTGCGCGCCAGCGTCGACGGCATGCTCGTGCCCATGCCCATCAACCTCGACACCATCAACTCGCTGTACGGGCTGTCGCTCACCGCCTTCCAGGTGGACGAGTTCTTCAAGTCCGTGGCGGAGCCGGTGGACGAGGTGCGCACGTCGGAGGACGTGGTGGTCGGCAAGGTGGGGCGCGAGCTGTACGAGAAGTTCTTCCGCAACTACACGCGCAAGCAGTGGGGGATGGATCCGTCGGAGCTGGACGCCCAGGTGACCGCGCGCGTGCCCACGCGTACCAGCCGCGACGACCGCTACTTCACGGACACCTACCAGGCCATGCCGTTGCACGGGTACACCCGTATGTTCGAGAACATGCTGGCGCACCCCAACATCAAGGTGATGCTGAACACGGACTTCCGTGAGGTGGAGGGGCAGATTCCGTACGGCGAGGTGATCTACACGGGCCCCATCGACGAGTACTTCGACTTCCGGTTCGGCAAGCTTCCGTACCGCTCGCTCACGTTCCGCCACCAGACGTTGAACCAGGAGCGGTACCAGCCGGCGGCGGTGGTCAACTATCCCAACGAGCACCCGTACACGCGGATCACGGAGTTCAAGTACCTCACGGGCCAGGAGCATCCCAAGACGAGCATCGTCTTCGAATATCCCGGCGACGAGGGCGACCCGTACTACCCCATTCCGCGGCCGGAGAACGCCGAGCTGTACCGCCGGTATCGCGAGCTGGCGGAGGAGACGCAGGGGGTGTGGTTCGTGGGCCGCCTGGCGACGTACCGCTACTACAACATGGACCAGGTGGTGGCGCAGGCGCTGACGACCTACAAGAAGATCACGGGCGCGAAGGCCGCGCGTCCCACCACCCGGCACCCCGAACTCGCGGGGACCTGAGCGTCATCCCCCGCGGCTGACGGCCCAAAACGTCAGCGGGCGTCCCTGTCCAGCGCTGCGCTGGACGGGGGACGCGCGGGCGGGCGCCCGCGCCTCTCTTCCGTACATCCGCTTGCCGTGGAACAACTTGCGGAATCCGGAGTGTTTGGTTACGGTAGATACCCGTCACCGCCCAGCATCCCTCCTCCTCGATGTGTCCATGCCGACCCCTTTGAGACGTGCGCTCGCTCTCACCGCGCTGCTTGGCGCCGCCAGCGCCTGCGATTTGGGCACTGGGAGCGGCGAGCGGTTCACGGCGACGCTGCTGTCGTTCGATGGAGGGGGTGTGGCCGAGCCGTTTTCCCTGAACAACTCGAGCATTCTGCGGCCGCTCGTGCTTACGGGCGACACCGCGCGCTTCCGGCCGTACGCCGCGCGGTGCTCCGGGGTGCGGGTCGGCGGGCGAGTGGATGAAACCACGGTCGGCTGTGAGATCGTCCCGGCTCCATCCGTGATCCGCTGGTCGAGCAGCAACTCCGCGGTCGCTGAGGTGGAGCCGTCGTCGGGGCTGATTCGCGCCACGGGGATCGGCACGGTGACCATTCGCGCGGATGCGGACGGGTACGTCACCGACCACGCCTCCATTGGATTCCAGTCGGAAGACCTCAGCGCCATCCGGACCATCGAGGTGCGGCAGGTGGCGCGCATCGTGATCGCCGCCGATTCCGCTTCGCGCGTCGGCTGCGGCGTGGGCCAGTGTCCGGTCCCCGTCGATGTGGCGCCGGGGTCCGGGCGCGTCCGAATGGCACCGGGCGACGTTCACTTCTACTCGGTCAAGCAGGTGATCGACACGAACGACAACGACATTCTCTCGAAGATCGACACCCGCAAGGGGCGTTTCGTGTGGGCCAGCTCCGGGCCCGGGCTGACGGTGATGGTCGCTGATGGGATCCTCAGCGTTCAGGGGCGTTCCGTCGCGATGGCGCGCGGCCTCTACGAGGTTTCGGTATTCGCCGGCGGGCGGCGCGGGGCGCTGGTCGCCGAAGTCGACGGGCCTCGGTGAGAGTCGTTCAACGCATCCCCGGCGTCGCCGCTCGCGATCGGCGGCTTCGTGGTCTCATCCGCCGCAGCTGACGACCAGGCATCCGGGAAGGCTGAGGACGAGCAGGAGCAGGGCGGCGCGGGCGATCGTGCGCATCTCGTTTTCTCCGAGGTAATGGTTCGAGCGCGCCATCGAGCAAGTTGCCCGCCAGCTGAACAGCAGGTTTCACGCGGAGGCGCGGAGGAACGGAAGAGCCGCGGAGGAGCACGATGCCCTCCGCGGCTCTCTTTTCGCTCCGCGCCTCCGCGTGAAATCATCCCGTCGTCAGACGCCCGCCAGCTCCGGCTCGCGCACCTGCTTAGGGGCGATGGCGGTGACGGGAACGGTGCGGACCGCGATCTCTGGCGCGAGCAGCTTGTACATCACCGGCGTCACCAGCCGCGCCAGGATGGTGGACGACACCAGGCCGCCGATGATCACCCAAGCCAGCGGCGAGTAGAGCGACGAGCCTTCCACCGCCAGCGGCAGCAGCCCGCCGATGGCCGTCAGCGTCGTCAGCACGATGGGGACGAACCTGACCTCGCCCGCCTGCTGGATGGCATCCACCAGCGGCACCCCCTCCTCGCGCAGCTGGTTGGTGAAATCCACCAGCAGAATGCTCGTCTTGATCTCGATGCCGATCAGCGCCACGAACCCGATCACCGCCGTGAACGAGAGCGTGTTCCCCGTCAGCCAGAGCGCCGCGATGCCGCCCACGAAGCCCAGCGGAATCACCGACGCCACGATCAGCGTGCTGCGGAAGGTGCGGAACTCCAGCACCAGGATGGCCAGGATCATGAACACCGCCACGATCACCGCGCCGCCCACCCCGCCGAAGCTCTCCTCCCGGCTCTCGATCTCCCCCGCCGCCGTCCAGCGGTAGCCCTCCGGCAGCTTCATCCCCTCCAGGTCCGCCAGCACGGAGCGCGTCACCCGGTCGGTGTTGAAGCCGCTGCGCACGAACGACGTCACCGTGACGCTGCGCTCCTGGTTGTGCCGCTGGATCAGCCCGGGCGACGACTCGAACTTCACGTCCGCCACCTGCCGCAGCGGCACGGCCGCGCCCGTCATCGACGAGACGTACACGCGGTCCAGCGCTTCGACGGAAGGCGTGCCTGCGTGGGGCAGTGTCACGCGGATGGGATACTCGTCGCCCGCGCCGTCGCGAAAGGTGCCCGCGTTCAGCCCCGCCAGCCCCAGGCGGATGGTGCGGTCCACCTCCACCGCGGGAATGCCGAACAGCCCCGCCTTGTGCTCATCCACGTCTACCCGCAGGTCCGTCCGCGCAAGGCGCACGGGGTTGTCGACGTACATCGTCCCCGGCGTGCGGCGGATCACCTGCTCCACCCGCGCGGCCAGCGTGCGCAGCGTGTCCAGGTCCGGCCCGGCAAGGCGGATGGCGACGGGCGCATCCACCGGCGGGCCGTTCTCGAACTCCTTCACCTGGATGCGCGCGTTGGGGTACGCCGCCATCCGCGCGCGAAGCGTATCGAGCATCGCCGGCGTGCGGCGGGCTTCGTACTCGTCAAGCGCCACGAACAGCTGCGCCACGCTGGGGTTCTGGTTGCGCGGGATCACGTTGTAGTAGATCTGCGGATTGCCATGCCCCACGTTCGTCATCACGCTCTGCACGCCGGGCATCTGCGCCAGGGCGCGCTCCGCGAAGCGCGCGGCGCGGTCCGTCTCGTCCAGGCTGCTGCCGTCGGGCGTGTCGATGTCCACCAGGAACTGCGGCGTTCCCGCCTTGGGAAAGAGCGAGAAGCCCACCGCCGGCACCAGCGCGAACGAGGCCAGCAGAAGCACCCCCGCGGCGGCCAGCGTGCGCCCGGGCCGCTCCAGCGACGCGTGCAGCACCGGCGCGTACGTGCGCCCGATCCCCCCGTGCAGCGCCCGCATGAAGACGTTCCCCCGCGGATCGGAGTGGCGCGAAAGCACGCGGCTGGCCAGCCAGGGAACGATGGTTAGGGAAACGATCAGCGACGCCAGCACAGTGAAGATCACCGCCAGCGGCATCACGCGGATGAACTTGCCCGCGTTGCCGGGCAGAAAGATCAGCGGCAGGAAGGCGAAGATCAGCGTGGCCGTGCAGCCCACGACGGCAATGGCGATCTGCCTCGTGGCGAGCAGTGCCGCCTCGCGCCGCGAATGGCCCTCGCGCAGGAAGCGCTCGATGTTTTCCACCACCACGATGCTGTCGTCCACCAGCAGCCCCAGCGCGATCACGAAGCCCACGATCGACAGCTGGTTGATGGTGAACCCGGTCAGGTTCAGCGCCGTGAGCCCCATCGCGATCGACAGGGGGATGGACACCATCACGATCCCCGCCGCGCGTCCCCCCAGCGGCAGCAGCGTCAGCAGCACCAGGAGGATGGCGATGGCGAAGTCGCGGCCCAGGTGCGAAAGCCGCTCCTCCACGTTCCGCGACTGGTCGAAGCCGCGCTCCAGCTTCACCCCCGCCGGGAGCGTCTTTTCGAAGGCGTCCAACTCCGCCCAGATGCCGTCGCGCACGGCGGAGATGTTGGCCTCCGGCTGCTGGTTGGCGGTGACGAACACCGCGCGCCGGCCGTTGTAGCGGGCGATGTGCGTAGGATCGGCATAGCCCCAGCGCACGTCCGCCACGTCGCGCAGGTAGACCACGGAGCCGCCCGCCGCGCGGATGACGGTGTTGCGGATCTCGTCGATGGACTGGAAGTCGCCGCTGGTCTTTACGCTGAACCGGCGGGTCCCCGCGTCTACCGAGCCGCCGGGGATGCTCGTGTTCTCACCCCCGATGGCCTGCAGCACCTGGCCGGGGGGAATGCGCAGCTCGGCCAGGCGGCCCAGATTCAGCTGCACGCCCACCTCGCGCTCCGGGAAGGCCCACGACTCCGCCCGGCGCACGCCGGGCACGGCTTGGATGCGCTCCTCCAGCCGCTCCGCGCGGCGCTGCAGCTCGTGGTACGGCACCGCCTCCGACACCAGCGCCACCTGCGCGATGTTCACGTCGGCGGCGTTGATCTTGTCCACGTCCAGCGAATGGAGGTTCGCCGGCAGGGAGGGACGAAGCGCGTTCACCTCGCGCAGCACCTCGTCGTACTTGTCATCGGCGTCCGCGGCGGGGTCGAACTCGGCGATGAGAACGGCCAGCCCGTCCTCTACCCGCGCCTCCACCTTCTGCAGCCCCTCCAGCTCGCCCACCCGCTCCTCGATGGGCTCCACCACCAGCTGCTCGATCTCCGCCGCGCTGGCGCCGGGGTACACGCCCACCACCAGGTAGGTGGGGATGGAAAGCAGCGGGTCCTCGGCCTTGGGGATGGCCTGCCACGAGGCGAAGCCCATGGCGGCCGTCATCAGGAACAGCACCACCGTCAGCTGGGGACGGTCGACGAAGAACTCCGTGATGCGGCTGATCATGGCACCACCTTCACGGCCGCGCCGTCGCTCAGGTACGCCGCGCCATCCGTCACCACGCGGTCCACGCCCTCCAGCCCGCCCGTCACCGTCACCCGCTCGCCCTGGATGAAGCCGACCGTCACCGGCAGCCGCCGCGCGCGCCGCCCATCCGCCGTCAGCGTGTAGAGCGTGGCCGATTCATCATCCGCCTCCAGGATCGCGCCGATGGGGACTACCGCCATCTGCGCCCCCGCCGCCGGGCGGATCTCCACGCGTCCCACCAGGCCGGACGAGAGCGCGCGTCCCCCGGGCTGCACGTTCACCTCCACGCGGTACGTTCCCGTCGCGGGATCCGCCGCGGGCGCCACCTCGCGCACCGTCCCGGCGAACTCCTGCCCGGGAAAGGCGTCGAACCGCACCGTCGCCGCGTCGCCGGGCTTCAGCCGCACCGCGTCGCGATCCGCCACGCCCACCTTCAGCACCTGCCCGCGCTCGCTGCTGCCGAGCACCAGGACGGGCATCCCGGCGCCGACCAGCTCGCCGTCGTTGGCCAGCTTGCGCAGCACCACGCCATCCGCCGGCGCGACGATGGTCGCGTAGCGCCGGTTGAACGCCGCCGCCTGCATGTCGCTGCGGGCTACCTGGGCGCCGGTCCGCGCGTCCTGCACCTGCGCCAGGGTGGCGACGCTGTCCGCGTACAGTCGCTCCGCCCGCGCCAGGTCGCGCTCCGCCTTTTCCACCCCGCTGCGGGCGCGCCCCACGGCCGCGTCGATCTCGCGCAGGTCCAGCGTGGCCATCGGCTGGCCGCGCCGGACTGCCTGCCCCTCAGCGACGAGGACGCGGGCGACCACGCCGGGCATCTTGAACGACAGGTCGATTTCGTCCTTGCTGGCCAGCGTGCCCGTGGCGGTCACCGGCTGCGTCACCCACTCGCGGGCAACCGGCGCGGTGCGCACCGCGATGGTGTTGTCGGCGGGCGGGATGGCGGCGCCGGCGTCTTTTCCGCACGCCGCGGCCAGGAGGAGGAGTGCGAAAGTGCGAGAGTGCGAAAGTGCGAAAGTCAGGGACTTCGCAGTCATCGTCGGGTTCCTCTCGTTTTGATGGCGCGCGGTCAGCGGGCCAGGTCGCGGAGCGCGGCGGCGCGCTCCAGCTCAACCCAGCGGGCGGCGTATTCGTATCGCGTAAGGATCAGGTTCAGCCCCGCCGCCGTGAACGACGTGCGGGCGTCCAGCAGCTCGATCTGCGGCGCGATCCCTTCCTGCCAGCGGCGCGCGACCAGCTGGTAGGTGCGCTCCGCCGCGGCCAGCCGCTCCTCGGCCGTGGCGATGGCGCCGCGGGCCACCTGCGCGCCGCGATACGCCGTCCTCACCTGCAGCTCCACCTGCCGGCCGATCTCTTCGCGCCGGCTGCGGGCGCGGTCCGCGTCCAGGCGGGCCTGCTCGCGGCGGGCGCCGTGCTGTCCGCCGTTCCACGCGTTCCACGACACCACCAGCGAAGCGATGGCGAAGTCGTCGTCCTTGCCGAAGCGGTACTCGTTCCCCTGGATGCCGTAGTCCACGGCGAGCGCGACGGTGGGAAGCTGGCCGGCGCGGGCCAGGCGCACCTGCGACTCGGCCGCGCGAACCCCGGCGGTGCCCTGCATCAATTCCTCGCGCCCGGCCAGGGCCGAGCGCACGACGTCTTCCTCCGTGACGGCCAGCGGGTAGGCGAGCGCCGCGTCGGCGAGCACCTCTACCGGGGTGTCCAGGTCGCGGCCCAGCAGGAAGTTGAAGCGGCGCAGCGCGGCCGTGGAGCGCACCTCGGCCTCCGCCAGCGCCTGCTCCGTTTCGGCGCGCTCGGCGCGGGCGCGCAGGACGGCGTCGGGCGTAGCCGTCCCGTTCGCAACCCGCCGCTCCGCGACGCGCAGGTTCTCCTGCAGCAGGGGAAGCGTGT
>NZ_DATBNB010000818.1 GCF_036554565.1 Longimicrobium sp.
CGGGCACACGGTGATGCAGTTCACGGCCGACGGGCGCGGCATCTTCCTTACTTCGCAGGGCGCCTCGGAGCGCGGCAACTACCCGTTCCTGGACGTGATGGACGTGGCGACGGGGCAGAGCCGGCGGCTGTGGCGGGCGGCGGACCCGTACTTCGAGTCCGTCGTCGCCGTGCTGCGGCCGGATGGAAGCCAGGTGCTCACCCGGCGCGAAAGCCTGACGGAGCCGGCCAACTACTACGTGCGCACGCTGCCGACCGGGCGGGCGCGCGCGGTGACCACCTTCCCCGATCCGGCGCCGCAGCTGGCCGGCATCCAGCGGCAGCTGATCACCTACACCCGCGCGGACGGGGTAAAGCTGAGCGGCACGCTGTACCTGCCGCCCGGCTACGACGCGCGGCGCGACGGCCGGCTGCCCCTGCTGATGTGGGCGTACCCGGCGGAGTTCCGCGACGCGGCGTCGGCGGGGCAGGTGCAGGACTCGCCCAACCGCTTTTCGCGCCCGGGCGGCACCAGCCACCTGTTCGTGCTGCTGGCAGGGTACGCGGTGCTCGACAACCCGTCTATGCCCATCATCGGCGAGGGACAGGTGGAGCCCAACGACACCTACGTGGAGCAGCTGGTGGCGAGCGCGCAGGCGGCGGTGGACAAGGTGGTGGAGCTGGGCGTGGCCGACCGCGACCGCATCGCCATCGGCGGGCACTCGTACGGCGCCTTCATGACGGCCAACCTGCTGGCGCACAGCGACCTGTTCCGCGCCGGCATCGCGCGGTCGGGCGCCTACAACCGCACGCTGACGCCCTTCGGCTTCCAGGCCGAGCAGCGCACGTACTGGGAGGCCACCGACACGTACACGCGGATGAGCCCGTTCACCTACGCCAACAAGGTGAACGAGCCCATCCTGCTGATCCACGGCGCCAACGACGACAACAGCGGCACCTTCCCCATCCAGAGCGAGCGCTTCTACGCGGCGCTCAAGGGGCACGGCGCCACGGTTCGCTACGTGGTGCTGCCGCTGGAGGCGCACGGCTACCGCGCCCGCGAGAGCACGCTGCACACCATCGCCGAGACCATCAACTGGCTGGACCGGTACGTGAAGCGCGCCGGCCCGCGCGGGGCTGCGGCGACGCCGGCGTCGCGGTGAGGGGAAGTGCGTTAGTGCGTTAGTGCGTTAGTGCGTTAGTGCGTGAGGGATGCGATGGCGGCGGACTGGTTCGGTCCGCCGCCTTCGTGTTTCCGGGAACAGGGTATCGTGCGCTTCGGATGGGCCGGCGCACTCCCCGGCTGCCCTCTCCCCCGGCCCCTCTCCCGCAAGCGGGAGAGGGGAGAACTTCGCGCCGGGTCAGGCGAGATCGGGCGCATGCCGCGGCGCCCCCCATCCCCAGCCCTTCCCCCGCAAACTGCGCGGGGGAAGGGAGCCAGTGCCGTGCGCGACACCGGCCCTTTCCGCGCAATCTATCAATCCTGAGCCCCAAGCGCACCGTGCCAGCCCGTACAACATCCCTCGCGGGGCGAAGGATCTAGCCGGGGGCACTTCCAAGCCCGGGCGCGGTAGCGTCACCAGTGCGTGGGCCTCGGTTTCGTCTCCGTTTGCGGACGGTGGGGGCGTTTCGAATGGCCGGCGCATGCCTCGGGGAGGCCCCTCCCCCGGCCGCTCCCCGCATGCTGCGCATGCGGAGAGGGGAGAATTCGTGTACGCTTCGGCCCGTTACGCGAGCTCGACTACGCATGCAGTCCGCGAAGGCGGACTTCGGGCCGTCGTTGCCGCGACTTCAGTCGCCCCAGCAGGGCCGGCGTGTCCGCGGCGCCCCCCTCCAACCTCTCCCCCCCGGACGGCAACCGCCGGAGCGCACCGGACTGGCTCCCTTCCCCCGCGGGG
>NZ_DATBNB010000819.1 GCF_036554565.1 Longimicrobium sp.
CTCCGCGCCTTGTCCGTGTCCTCGATGCGCAGCAGGAACTCCCCGCCGTAGCGCTTCGCGTAGAGCCAGTTGAAGAGCGCCGTGCGGGCGCCGCCCACGTGCAGGTAGCCGGTGGGGCTGGGGGCGAAGCGGACGCGGATCTGGTCGGACATGGGCGATCGATCGGGATTGACGGTCACGAAGCGCAAAGCGATAGCGCCGGCTGCGCGGGCGACTGCCTGCGGCCGACGAGAGCGGGCAATGTAGGGAGATGCGAGGAGTGGGACTAGACGCGGGGGGGCCCCTCCCCCGGCCCGTCCCCGCACAAACTGTGTGCGGAGAGGGGGGAACGTCGCGTGCGGGAGGCGAGGACCGGTGCTCCGGCGGGCGCCCCCCATCCCCAGCCCTTCCCCCGCAAACTGCGCGGGGGAAGGGAGCTAGTGTGGTGCGCTTCGGATAGGCCGGCGTTTGGGCTGACCGCGGAGGAGGCCTCGGCGCGTCTCGATTATCCCGGTGAATGCCCTTGGCAGCCCTCTCTCCCGAGCCCTCTCCCCCGCAAGCGGGGGAAAGGGAGAATTCGATCGCGCTTCGGAGGGCCTGGTGCACTCGACTACGCGTGCGGTCCGCGAAGGCGGACTTTGGGCCCTCGTTGCCGCGACTTCAGTCGCCCCAGCGCGGCCGGGTGAGGGCCCCACGGCAGCCGAGGCCTCGGCTACGGTGACCGCTGCCGCGCCTCGGCTTGTACGTATCCGCGGCTAGATCCTTCGGCCCGCGACGCCTGTACTTCGGGCCGGTCCGGTGCGCCTGGGCCTCTGGATGACAGGCTGTGGTGCCCTCGCCTGTCGAGGGCGAGGGCGCCTCCTGGATGACACCCGGTCGCCCCCTCAGCCGCCGGGTGAGGCCCCCTACTTCACGATCGCGTCCACCGAGCCCGAGGTCACCGGGTGGTAGCCCGGCCGCGCGATGGCGTAGATGCGGCGGGCGTGGCCCCTGCCCCACTCCCCCTGCTCCATCAGCGCCGCGAAGAGCGGGCGCACGAACTTGCGGCGGCCCTGGCTTGTCAGGAACTGCTCCAGCGCCGGAAGCGCCGGCTCGTAGCGGTTGCGGACCGCGATGGTCAGCCAGCCGAACAGGATCTCGCTGTTTCCCTGCCGCGACAGGCCGAAGGCACGGTCCAGGTCCGCCAGCTGCGCCCGCGTCAGCCGCTGCGGCAGCGATCCCAGGAAGTGCTGCCACTCCTGCGTGCTCCATCCGCTCGTCTGCAGCCGCGCCGCCGCGGTCCCCTGCCCGAACGCGCGCGCCTGCGCTTCCACGCGGGCGAAGGCGCCCGACTGCGGCTGCACCGCGTTGGCCGGCACGCCGGGCTGGTACGCCCACTGCTCCAGCCCGATCCGCCGCTCGAGCTCCGCGTCGCCGCGGATCAGGTTGGCGCGCAGGTCGGCCAGGAACGACTCCGTGGTCATCGGCTGGAAAGCGTGGCGGTCGAAGTACGAGCGCAGGTACGCGTCCCACCGCTCGCGCCCGACGATCTGCTCGATGGTCCGCAGGAACGCCGCGCCCTTCTCGTACGCGATGTCCGTCATCCCGGCGTCGGGGTCGCGGCCCGCCAGATCGATGTGGAGCCGCGTATCCGCCCCCGTCGGGCCGCCCGCGTCCACCACCGCCGACTGCAGCCCGCGCCAGCCCAGGCTCGCAAGCATCGCGGCGCGCTCAGGGCCGAACATCGCCTCCATGATGCGGTTTTCGAAGTAGGTGGTGAACCCCTCGTTCAGCCAGAAATCCGCCCAGGTGGCGTTCGTCACCAGGTTGCCCGACCAGGAGTGGGCCAGCTCGTGCGCGATCAGCGACACCAGCGAGCGGTCGCCCGCCAGGATGGTGGGCGTGGCGAAGGTCAGGCGCGGGTTTTCCATCCCGCCGAAGGGGAACGACGGCGGCAGCACCAGCACGTCGTAGCGGCCCCAGCGGTA
>NZ_DATBNB010000820.1 GCF_036554565.1 Longimicrobium sp.
CGCCCAAGGGTGTCCCATGAACGATCGCCCCCCGTCCGCCTCCGCCCTCGTGGCGGGCTTCATCAACGCCGTCACCGCCCCGCAGCGCGCCGTGCTCCGCAGCCTGACGGAGGTGGGGCGCAGGAGCAACGAGAACTGGCCCAGCGTGGAAAAGGAGCTGATGAAGTTCCACGCCGCCGTGCTGAGCAACTGCCTGGACCTGGTCAACGCCAGCATCCGCGAGCTGGAGGCGCGGGAGCAGCGCGCGCCGATGCCCTGGCAGCCGCCCGCGCACGGAGCCGCGAGCGGCGCGTTGGGCGGGGCCCACGCCCCGCCCCCGCCCGCGTTCGGGTCTCCGGCCGCACCCGCGCCATCCGGCGCGCCCCTACCGCCCGCGCCCACGTCGCCCGGCACCCCCGCGGCGCTCGGCACCCCCGCGGCGGACGGCGGGTCCACGGCGTTCGGCGGGCCCCCGGCGGGGCCGGACCCGGTATGAGCGCCCGCCCGCGCCGGCGCGTCCTCTTCATCGGCGAGCTGATCACGCTGTCGCACATGGTCCGTCCCGCGGTGCTGGCCGGAACGCTGGACCCCGAGCGCTACGAGGTCTTCTTTGCGTGCGACCCGCGCAACCTGGAAATGCTCGCCAAGCCGCACCCCTTCGAGTTCATCCCGCTGAAGTCGCGGCTGGCCATGAAGTCGATGGACGCCATCTCGCAGGGGCGCGACTCGCTGTACGACTACGCCACGGTGAACCACTATGTGCGCGAGGACCTGCAGCTCCTTTCGCGCTACCGCCCCGACGTGGTGATCGGCGACATGCGCCAGTCGCTGGTGATCAGCAGCCGGCTGAGCGGGGTGCCGTTCATCAACATCATGAACGCGCACTGGCACCCGTCGTCGCCCACCCGGTACGAGTCGCCCCTGAACCCCCTGGCCGGGTTCCTGGGCGAGGGCCTGGGCGGCCTGGTCTTCAACGGGCTGGTGAACCTGGCCATGCCGTTTTCCACCCTGGCCATCAACATGGTGAGCCTGCAGCACGGGCTGCCGGTGGTGGGGGTGGATTTCAAGAGCGTGTACAGCTACGGCGACTACACCGCATTCCCCGACCTTCCGGAGCTTTCGCCGCTGGACCAGCTGCCGGAGAACGCCGCGTACGTGGGTCCCTGCCTGTGGGGTCCCGACGTTCCCGAGCCCTCCTGGTGGGGCGCGCTCCCGCCGGACCGGCCCGTCGTGTACGTCGGGCTGGGCTCCTCGGGGCAGCCGCGGCTCCTGCCGGGGGTGATCAAGGCGCTGGCCGGGCTTCCCGTCACCCTGGTGGTGGCCACCGCGGGGCGAACGGACCTGGGCCCGCAGCCGGAAAACGTCTTCGTGGCCAGCTACCTGAACGGCATGCAGGCGGCGCGGCGGGCGGCGCTCACCATCTGCAACGGGGGAAGCATGCCCGCCCAGCAGAGCCTGAGCGTGGGAACGCCGGTGCTGGGCATTCCCAGCAACGTGGACCAGGTGGGATGGATGCGGATCCTGATGGAGCGCGGCGCGGGCGAGATGATTCCCGAGTCGCGGGTGAGCGAGGGGGGGGTCCGCGACGCCGTGCGGGGGATGCTGGCCACCGGGCGCTACCGCTCCGCCGCGGCGGCGCTGGCGCAGGCCATGGAGCGCTTCGACGCGGGCGAGGCCTTCAACCGGCTGCTGGACCGCGTGTACGCCGAACGGCAGGCCAGCTGGGCGAACCGCGCCGCCAGCTGAGGGCGGCGCCGCCCCGCTGTCCGGGGGACCCCGCCAGGGAAGCCGCGTCCGCCGCCGGCGTGCGGGGTCCACCCGCCGGACCTTTCACTCACCACTGCCACAGGCCGTCATGAACGTCGAAAAGCAGAGCACGCTGAGCGAGCATTCCAAGGAGCACTACAACGCCCTGGGCGAGCAGTACACCGAGATCCTGAACGCACGCGCCGGCACCTTCGGCCTGGGAAGCGACCGGAACCGCTGCCGGATGATCTTCGAGTTCGTCCGCCGGCACTGCCGCGGCGCCATCCTGGAGCTGTGCTGCGGCCCGGGCAACTTCACCTTCGTCATGGGCGAGCAGCTTCCGTACAGCACCATCGTGGGAACGGACCACAGCGAAACGTTCATCGAGATCGCCCGCCGCCAGAACACCTGTCCCAACGTGGCCTTCGCCGTACAGGACGCGACGCGCCTCACGTACCCGGACGACAGCTTCGACACCAGCGTGGTTTCGCTGGCGCTGCACGAGATGGAGGACGACGACATCCGCTCGGTGCTGAACGAGATGCGGCGCGTCACGCGCAAGGGCGGCAAGATCATCCTCATCGAGCTGCACATCCCCGAGAACCCCATCGTCCGGGTGATGTTCGAGCAGGGGCTGGGGGCCGAGGAGCGCCCCACCACGTACCACCTGAACGCCTACGGGCTTCCGCGCTTTCTGGCCGACGCGGGGATCCCCATGGCGGAGCACCGCATCGTCTGCATGAGCACGGTGCAGATCGCCATCGGGGTGAAAGGGGCGGCGGAGCTGGAGCCCACCTTCCACCGCGACTTCACCTCGTTCGATCCCTGGCAGCACCTGGTGGTTCCCTCCGTGGCCACCTTCCTTTCCACCATGTCGGGGCTGGTGGCGCACCAGCTGGGCGCGGGCCGCACGCAATAGCGCGCGCACCAGCCGACACCGACGCAACCGTTTCAGCGATCCTGCACCCGCCATGAGCACGAGCCCGCGCCGACGCGTCCTCTTCATCGGGGAGCTGGTCACCCTGTCGCACATGGTGCGTCCCGCGGTGCTGGCGGCCACGCTGGACCCCGCGCGCTACGAGGTCTTCTTCGCCTGCGACCCGCGCCACCTGTCGCTGCTGCGCACGCCCAACCCCTTCCACTTCATCCCGCTGCAGTCGCGGCTGGCGGTGAAGTCGCTGGAAGAGGTGGCGCTGATGCGCGACTCGTTCTACGACTACGCCACGGTGAACCACTACGTGCGCGAGGACCTGCAGCTGTTCGCCACCTGGCGCCCCGACGTGGTGGTGGGCGACATGCGGCAGTCGCTGGTGGTCAGCAGCCGCCTGGCCGGCGTCCCGTTCGTCAACATCATGAACGCGCACTGGCACCCGACCTCCAGCACCCCCTACGAGTCACCCGTGAACCCGCTGGGCGCCTGGCTGGGCGAGCCGTGGGGGGGAATGCTCTTCAACGGGCTGATGAAGCTGGCGCTGCCGCTGGCCTCGGTGGGGGTGAACCTGGTGAGCCTGCAGTACGGGCTTCCGGTGGTGGGGGCGGACTTCAAGAGCATCTTCAGCTACGGCGACTACGTCGCCTTTCCCGACCTCCCGGAGCTGTCGCCGCTGCACCCCCTGCCGGAGAACGCCGCCTACGTGGGCCCCTGCCTGTGGACCCCCGACGTCGCCCAGCCCGCCTGGTGGGGCGCGCTCCCCGCCGACCGGCCCGTCGTGTACGTGAACCTGGGCTCCTCGGGGCAGCCGCGGCTCCTGCCGACGGTGATCCGGGCGCTGGCCGGCCTTCCCGTCTCGGTGGTGGTGGCGACGGCCGGGCGCACGGACCTGGGTCCGCAGCCGGCCAACGTCTTCGTGGCGGACTTCCTGGATGGCCTGCAGGTGGCCCGCCGCGCACGCCTCACCCTGTGCAACGGGGGGAGCACCGCGGGGCCGCAGAGCCTGGCGGGGGGCACGCCGGTGCTGGGGATTCCCAGCAACATGGACCAGCTCGCCTCCATGCGCCTGCTGGTGGCCCGCGGCGCGGGGGAGATGGTTCCCGAGGCGGAGGCAAGCGAGGAGGGAATCCGCGACGCGGCGCGGCGGATGCTGGTGGACCCGCGCTACCGCCGGGCCGCGGGCGAGGTGGCGGCGGCCATCGAGCGCTTCGACGCGGGGAGCGCCTTCAACGGGCTGCTGGACCGGGCCTTCGCCGCCCGCGCGGCCGCGTGGCGCGCCGCGCCGGCGGCCGCGCATGCCGGCGTGTGAAGCCGCCTCA
>NZ_DATBNB010000821.1 GCF_036554565.1 Longimicrobium sp.
AGCAGCGACACCACCTCGTCGCCCGGGCCGTACACGTTGCCGGGGCGCACGATCAGCCACCCCGGCGGCGCCTCCTCGCGCACGGCCAGCTCCGCCTGGTACTTGGAGCGATGGTAGCCGGACTCGCCCGTGTCGGCACCCAGGGACGACACGTAGACGAAGCGCCGCACCCCCGCCCGCCGGGCCTCGCGCGCCAGCCGGCGCGTGCCGTCGACGTTCACCGCCTGGAAGGTGACCTCGGGCGGGCTCTCGGCCACGATTCCCGCCACGTGGAGCACCGCGTCGCACCCCTCCGCCGCCCCCGCCACCGCCTCGTCGGACGACACGCTTCCCGCGTGCGGCTCCACCCCCGACGCCCACTGGCGCACGTCGTCGGCCGCGCCGCGCGACAGCAGGCGCACCGTGTGCCCCGCCTTGAGCAGGTGGTCGACCGCCGCCTTCCCCACCACGCCCGTTCCGCCCGTAACCAGCACCTTCATCCGCGCCTCCCGTTTTTCGAAAGTCCGGCCGTGGCGGGTGGCACGTCCGGTGCCAGCCCCCGCAAATCCGTTCCTCACGCCCATTTAGAGCCACCGCCAAAACGACGCGAAGAGCACACCGCCGCGATTCCGCACAAGTCGTCCGATTCGAAACTCTGGCATCCCGGCGCCCGGCAACGCATAATACGGTTACAACGACATATCATCGGCTCGCACCGGCGCTCACAAGGCGCCGGGCACCAGCGTTTCCCGGCGGGCGCCACGGCCCGTCAGGCGCGCGCGTGCCCCCGTCCGCCCCTCTCCAACTCCGAGACGCACCATGGAAGCAGCCCCGGCAAACCGCCCCCGCAAGCCGCGCCGCCGCTGGCGGTGGCACGTGCCCCCCGCGCTGGTGCACGGCGGAGAAAGCCTGGAGGGCGTACAGGTGCTCGACGAGATTCCGGAGCCCCTGGGGCTGCTGCTGTGGGAAACGTACCGCGACGTGGTGCTGTGGTCGTCGGTGGCCCCGGAGGAGCGCGACGGGCTCTTTGCCGCCGAAGCGTACGAAGCCCGGCTGCGCGCCTTGGCCGAGGCGGGGGCCGACGAGCCGCTGGACCAGGCGCTGCGGGCCGTGGCCGCCATCCTCAAGGACCCGGGCGGGGTGCCCGAGGCGGACGTGACGGCCGCCTGCCGCACGGCGACCGACTGGGCCGAGGGCAAGGCGCTGCTTTCGGCCGCGGTCACGCTGGCCACGGCGGCCGCGCTGGCCTCGCCCACCAACGCGGCGGCCGCCCACCGGGTGGGGATGATCGCCCGCGCCAACGGCGAAAGCGCGCGCGCCGAAACCTGGTTCCGCCGCGCCGTGGGGCTGGGGCGGCAGGCCAACGACTGGGCCAGCTACGCCGAAGCCTTCCTGGGGCTGGGCAACCTGTACAAGCAGCGGGGCAACTACCCCGCCGCCCGGCGCTTCCACATCCGCGCGCTCCGCGCCGCGCGGCGCCACGCCATGCGCGAGATCCAGGGGCGGGCGCTTCACGACCTGTTCTGCATTGCCATGCAGACCAGCCCGCCGGCCGATGCCGAGGAGCTGGCGCGCCTTGCGTTCCGGGCTTACGGATCCCGGCACCCCAGGCTCCCCGCCCTTGCGCACGACGTGGCGTACTTCTGGATGAGCCAGGGCCGCTTCGCCCCGGCGCTCGAGGTGTTCCGCGCGGTGCTGCCGCACATCCACGACTCGCGCGAGCGGGTGCTGGTGGCCGCCAACGCCGGCCGCGCCGCGGGGGGCTCGGGCAACCGGGCCGGCTTCGACGAGGCGTGGCAGTCGGTGTGGGCGGCCGAGCCGGAGTGGGAGCGCACGCCGCTCGCGCCCCAGGCGCTCCTGGAGCTGGCCAACGGCGCCTCGTCGCTGCGCGACTGGCCCCGCGCCGAGCGCGCCGCCGAGACCGCCCGCGACCTGGCCCAGCGCCGGGGCCAGGGGCAGGTGATCATCGAAAGCGAGGCGGTGCTCGACGCCGCCCGGCGCAAGCGCGGGGTAGAGCCGGCGGTCCCCGCGGCCACGGAGGAGTCGGCGGACCCGGAGCTCGTGGCCGACCTGGTGCGGTCGCTGAACGTGGCGCGCCGCTGAGCTTGCCGGGACGGCGGGAGCGCGCGGAGGCGCGGAGAGGAATCTGCCTCTCCGCGCCTCCGCGTCTTTCGTTCCGGGCCGCGGTTTTCCGCGCCGCGGGATGATTTGTTGCGTGAGTGCGGCTCACCCGTATGTTCAGCTTCAGGCCAGGCCGGACGTGCCCGGCAGCCCTGACGCACACCCCTCGACAGACCACGAGCGATGAGTGCCACGAACGGCCCGACCGAGCAGGAATCCCGCGACGTCGCCGAGGCGGCCCGCGAATCCGAGTGGACCGCGCCCAGCTTCGTCCGCGAGCTGTTCCTGGGCAACTTCCGCCTGGACCTGATCCACCCGTACCCGCGCCAGGCGCCCGAGGACAAGCGGAAGACCGACGAGTACATCGCCCGGCTTCGCCCCATCATCGAGCGGGCCGACAGCGATGCCATCGACCGCACGGGCGAGATTCCGCCGGAACTGGTGGACGAGCTGCGCGCGGCGGGAGCCTTCGGCCTGAAGATCCCCGAGGAGTACGGCGGCATCGGGCTGAGCCAGGTGGGCTACGGCCGCACCATCGGCATGGTCACCAGCAAGGACGGCAACCTCACCGCCCTGCTGTCGGCGCACCAGTCCATCGGCGTGCCCCAGCCGCTGAAGCTGTTCGGCACCCCCGAGCAGAAGAAGAAGTACCTGCCGCGCATCGCCAGGGGCGCCATCTCGGCCTTCGCGCTCACGGAGGACGGGGTGGGCAGCGACCCGGCCGCGCTGGCCACCACGGCGACGCCCACCGAGGACGGCAGCGCCTTCATCCTCAACGGCGAAAAGCTGTGGTGCACCAACGGCACCCTGGCCGAGCTGCTGGTGGTGATGGCCCGCACCCCCGACAAGATCAAGAACGGCAAGGCCATCCCGCAGATCACCGCCTTCATCGTCGACACCAGCGCGCCCGGCGTCACCATCACCCAGCGCTGCCGGTTCATGGGGCTCAAGGCGCTGCAGAACGCGGTGATCACCTTCGAGAACGTGCGCGTGCCCCGCGAAGACATCCTGTGGGGCGAGGGCAAGGGCCTGAAGCTGGCGCTGATCACGCTGAACACGGGGCGCCTGACGCTTCCCATGTCGGCGGCGTACGGCGCCAAGGCCGCGGTCGAGGTGGCCCGCAAGTGGGCGGCGGAGCGCGTGCAGTGGGGCCAGGCGGTGGGCAAGCACGACGAGGTGGCGCAGATGCTGGGCGGCATGGCGGCCGACGCCTTCGGCATCGAGGCCATGGCCGAGCTGTCGAGCGCGCTGGCAGACCAGGCGCAGAACGACATCCGGCTCGAGGCGGCCATCGCCAAGCTGTGGACCACGGAGGTGGGCTGGAAGCTGATCGACGACCTGATGCAGATCCGCGGCGGCCGCGGCTACGAGACGGCCGACTCGCTGCGGGCGCGCGGCGAGAAGCCCATCGCGGTGGAGCGGATGATGCGCGACTTCCGCATCAACCGCATCTTCGAGGGCACCAGCGAGATCATGCACCTGTTCATCGCCCGCGAGGCGGTGGACACGCACCTGGCCGTGGCGGGCGACATGATCAAGCCCGGCATCGGCGCGGGGCAGAAGTTCGCCGCCATGGCCAAGGCCGGGCTGTGGTACGCGGGATGGCTTCCCAAGCGGTTCGTGGGCGGCGGGCAGATTCCCGGCGCGTACGGCGAGTTCGGTCCTCTCGCCAAGCACGTTCGCTACATCGAGCGCACCTCGCGCAAGCTGGCGCGCGAGATGTTCTATGCCATGGGCAAGTACCAGGCGAAGCTGGAGCGCAAGGGCAAGCTGCTGGGGCGCTTCGTCGACATCGGCGCCGAGCTGTACGCCATGTCGTGCGCCTGCGTCCGGGCGCAGTCGCTGGCCAAGGAGCCGCACGGCCGCGACGCGCAGCGCCTGGCCGACGTGTTCTGCAAGCGCTCGCGCCTGCGCATCAAGGCGCTGTTCAGCGCGATCAACCAGAACGCGGACGACAGCACCTACCGTCTTGCCCAGGACGTGCTGAAGGGCCAGTACGCGTGGCTCGAGGAGGGCGCCATCGGCGCTTGGCCGGCGGAGGGCGATGCACCGGCCGGCGGCTCCACCTCGGCGGGCACCAGCTCGCAGCGCGGCGACATTTCGGGCACCCGTGCCACCACGCAGGTGGGCGCCAGCGGCTGAGTTCGCTCGGCAGCGGATCGGAAGCGGCCCCGCGGCGAGTGATCGTC
>NZ_DATBNB010000822.1 GCF_036554565.1 Longimicrobium sp.
ACTTTCGCACTTTCGCACTCCCGCACTTCCTCCCGGGGCTTTCGCATGTGCCCCGGCGCGGCTATTCTACCCGCCGCACACGCAACCCAAACCCAAGTCAGGAAATGCCGGAAGCGTTCGCGAGCGGAGGGCCCATGCTGCTGGCCGGCACGGCCAACCTCCCGCTCGCCGAAGAGATCGCGCAGGTCGTTAAGGTGCCGCTGGGGGCCGTGACCATCCAGCGCTTTTCCGACGGAGAAATCTTCGTCCGCATCGACGAAAACGTCCGCGGACGCGACATCTTCATCATCCAGAGCACCACCGCGCCGGCCGACAGCATCATGGAGATGCTGCTGCTGATCGACGCGGTGAAGCGCGCCTCGGCCGCCCGCGTGACGGCCGTGATGCCCTACTTCGGCTACGCGCGGCAGGACCGCAAGGACCAGCCGCGCGTGGCCATCGGCGCCAAGCTGGTGGCCAACATGCTGGTCAGCGCCGGGGCGGACCGCGTGCTGTCGGTGGACTTCCACCAGCACCAGATCCAGGGCTTCTTCGACGTGCCGGTGGACCACCTGTACGCGGCGCCCGTCTTCACGCGGTACTTCCGCGAGAAGCAGCTCACCAACCTGGTGGTGGTATCGCCCGACGTGGGCTCGGCCAAGATGGCGCGCGGCTTCGCCAAGCGGCTCGACGCCACCATGGGCATCATCGACAAGCGCCGCCCGGCCGCCAACGTGGCCGAGGTGATGAACGTCATCGGCGAGGTGGAGGGCAAGGACTGCCTCCTTTCCGACGACATGATCGACACGGCCGGCACCATGGCCGAGGCGGCGCGCGCGCTCAAGGAGCGCGGCGCCAACGACGTGTACGCCTGCGCTACGCACGCCCTGCTTTCGGGCCCGGCGGTGGAGCGGCTGGCGAACGCGCCGTTCAAGGAGATCGTGGTCACCAACACGGTGCCCGTTCCCCAGGAGAAGCGGTTCCCCGGCCTCACCGTGCTTTCCGTGGGAGAGCTGGTGGGGCAGGCGATCCGCTTCACCCACATCAACGAGTCGGTCAGCTCGTTGTTCGAGTAGCACCAGGCGGTGCGCGGGCCGGGCCGTACGGGCTCCGGACGCGCGCCGTGTGACTTTCATCGCAAGGAGGTTTCGGATGGCCAGGACCACACTCAGCGCCACGCTCCGCAGCAGCGCCGGCAAGGGCGTCGCCCGCAAGCTGCGCTCGGCCGGGCAGGTTCCCGCCGTGCTGTACGGCCACGGCGACACGCCCCGCCCGCTCGCCGTCGACGCCCACCAGCTGGAGCTGATGATGGCGGCCGTGGGCCCCAACACCATCATCACCCTGCAGCTGGACGGCGAAGGCACCCAGGACGTGCTGCTGCGCGACGTGCAGATGCACCCGTACAAGCCCGAGGTGCTTCACGTGGACTTCTTCCACGTGCACGCGGGCGAAAAGGTGCACGTGAAGGTGCCGGTGCGCCTGACGGGCAAGCCCGTGGGCGTGCACACCGACGGCGGCATCCTGGACCAGGTGCTGTACGATCTGGAAATCGAGTGCCTCCCCAACGCCATCCCCGACGTGGTGGAAATCGACGTCAGCGGCCTGCACATCGGCGAGTCGGTGCGCGTGGGCGAGGTGCCGTCCGGCAGCTACAAGGTGCTGAACGACGCCGAGCTTCCCATCGCCTCCATCGTGGGCGCGTCGCGCAACGAGGGCGTGGAGACCGATGCCGAGCCCACCGAGCCGGCGCTGGTGAAGACGGGCGGCAAGGACGAGGAGTAGGCTGCCGTGCTGGAGCGCCTGCGGGCGCTGCTGGCGGGCGTTGCCGAACGGGAGGAGGAGGCGGTGGCCGGGGCCAAGGTGATCGTGGGGCTGGGAAACCCCGGCCGCGAGTACGACAACACCCGCCACAACGCGGGATGGTGGCTTCTGGACGTCCTGGCCCAGCGCTGGGGCGTCCCGAAGTTCCGCGCGGAAAAGAACCAGGCCATCGCCACCACCCGGGTGGAGCCGTTCCAGGTGCGGCTGATCAAGCCGCTGACCTACATGAACCGCAGCGGCTCGGTGCTCGTTCCGCTGAAGCGGATGGGCGCGCTGGATTTGTCGAAGGACCTGCTGGTGCTGGTGGACGACGTGGCGCTGGAGCCCGGCCGCGTGCGCTTTCGCCCCTCGGGAAGCGCGGGCGGCCACAACGGGCTCAAGTCCATCGAGCAGGCGCTGGGCACCAAGGACTACCCGCGCCTTCGCATCGGCGTGGGGACCAAGCCCCCCGGCGCCGACCTGGCGGACTGGGTGCTTTCGTCCATGCCCCGGGGCGACCGCAAGCTGGTGGACGAGCGGCTCCCGGAGCTGGCCGACGCCGTGGAGACGTGGATGCGCGACGGCATCGAGGTCGTGATGGACCGCTACAACCGCTAGGCACCGCTGCACCCGTACCGCGCCGGACCTCCCTCCTTTCCGGCGCGGTTTCGCAGTTCCGGCATACCTCCTGCCTCAAAGGGCCGGCCGTGAACCCGACGATTCTTACCGACTGGCTGTGGGTCCTGGGTCTCCTGGGCCTGGGCTTCACCTGGGTGATCTGGGACCAGCTGCGCAAGCTGCCCCCGGGCAACGAGGTCATGCGCGGCCTTGCCGCGCAGATCCAGGCCGGGGCGCTGGCCTTCGCCCGGCGCATCGGCGTGGTGATGGCGGCCTTCGTGGGCGCCGCGGCCCTCCTGCTCTTCCTGGCGATGGGGTACCGCAGCGCCGGCGCCTTCGTGGGTGGGGCCGTGTGCGCCATGGCCGCGGCGATGGGCGGGCTGTTCGCCGCCGTCCGCGCCAACGTCCGCACCGCCGAAAGCGCCCGCTATCCCGGGCAGTCCGCCGCGCTGCGGACGGCTTTTTCGGGCGGCGCCATCGCCGGGCTGGCGGTGGCGTCGCTCTGCATGCTGGGCGCGGGGCTGATGTTCCTGCTGGGCATCCGCCTTCCCGGGGTGTTCGAGGAGGTGCGGTTCCGCGAGTACGGCGAGATCGTGCCCGCCTTCGCCATGGGGGCCGGCAGCATCGCCCTGTTCGCGCGGATGGGCGGCGGCATCTTCAAGACCTCCGCCGACATCGGCGCGGACCTGGTGGGCAAGGTCGAGGCAGACATCCCCGAGGACGATCCCCGCAACCCCGCCACCATCGCCGATCTGGTGGGCGACTGCGCGGGGGGCACGGCGGGGATGGCGTCGGACCTGTTCGAATCAACCGTGGCCGCCGTGATCGCCGCCATCGCCGTGGGAATGACGGAGCGCACGCTGACCGGCTACGAGAACCGCATCGCCGCCGTGTCGCTTCCCCTGTTCGCCATCGGCGTGGGGCTGCTGGTATCGGTTGGCGCGGTGTACCTGCAGCGCCTGCTGGACCGCGGCAACCCGGCCGAGACGCTGCGCAACGTGCAATTGGCGGCGGCCGCGCTCTTCCTGCTCGCGATGTTTCCCATCGTCTACCTGCTCCCGTTCGACCTGGCCGACGAGGCGTCGGGGCGCGTGTACAGCTTCCTGGGGCCATATTGGTCGCTGCTCGCCGGCACGGTGGCGGGCGTGGTGGTGGGCGGCATCACGGCGTTCTTCACCGGCCCGCGCGCCTCGCGGCTGATCGCCCACGCGTCGAGCATGGGACCGGGGGCCAACGTGCTGGCGGGCATCTCCGCCGGGCTGCAGTCGTCCGTACCCGTGCTGCTGACCATCTGCGCGGCCATCGGGGTGTCGTACGCGCTCTCCGGGCTGTACGGGATCGCGGTCGCCGCCATCGGCATGCTGGCGACGGTGGGCATCACCATGACGGTGCACACCTTTTCGCCCATCGCCGACAACGCGGGCGGCATCGTGCAGCTGGGGCACCTGGGTCCCGACGCGCGCCGGGTGACGAACGCGCTGCACACCGCGGGCAAGCAGCAGAGCGCCATCATCAACTCGTTCGCCATCTCCTCGGCGGCGCTGACCTCCATCGCGCTCTACGCGGCGTACGCGTCGTGGGTGGGGCTGGAGGGGATCAACCTGATCGATCCCATCGTGGTAATCGGGTTTCTCGTCGGCGGCGCGGTTCCCTCCGCGGTCGCCGCGTTGACGATCACCTCCGTCTCTACCGCGGCCCGCGCCATGATCGCCGAGGTGCGTCGGCAGTTCACCGACACGCCGGCCATCATGGAGGGCACCGTGCCTCCCGACAGCGTGACGTGCGTGGACCTGGCCACGCGGATGGCGCTGCGCGGGATGGTGGCTCCGGGCGTGGTGGCCGTCGCGGCGCCGGTGCTGATGGGCTCGCTGCTGGGGGTGGAGGCGCTGGGCGGGATGCTGGCGGGGGCGACGCTGACGGGCGTGCTGCTGGCGCTGTTCATGTCGAACGCGGGAAGCGCGTGGGACAACGCGCGCCAGATGATCCACACGGCGCCGGGCGGGCGCGGCAGCCGGGAGCACCAGGCCGCAGTGGTGGGCGACGGCATCGGCGACGCCTTCAAGGACACGGCGGGCCCGTCGATGAACATCCTGATCAAGCTGATGAGCCTGATCTCGCTCGCCATCGTCCCCTGGCTCCTGAGCCTGCCCATCAACGAGGGCAAGGGCGGTCCCGAGCCGGTGGAGGAGGCGGTGGCGTTCGTCACCCGGATCGCGGCGGCCCTGCTCGGCTGAGTTCATCCCGATCGGATACAGCGCCCCCGGACGAGCTTCGCCCGGGGGCTTTATGTGTCCCGAAAAACCCGTCGCACTCGTGGCGGGTTCCGTTATTGGATGTTAGGGGTGTTCGCTTTTATATTGCAGGCGACCTCAGACGGAGACGCGATCGTGAATGACACGCCGAACACACCGCCCGCGCCACACCCGCCGGAGTGGCTGCAGTTCCAGCGCGAGATGGCAGAGCGGGGGATTACGATCAAACTGCCGGACGTCGCTGCCGACTGGTCCCTCATCGAACCCATCGAAGTGGAAGGGGAACTCGCGAGCGAAGCGCTGATTCGGCTTCGGCGGACGGCCCGCTGGTGAGGCGCTACTTCTTCGACGCGTCCGCCGCCGTGAAGCTGTACGTCGTAGAGCCGGGCTCCACTACCGTGCGCGAGATGGTCCGCGGCGCACGCGCGACTCCGCCTCACACCCAGGTACTGGTCTGCGACATCGTGTTGCCGGAAACACTTTCGGCGCTCCTGCAGATCCGTCGCAGTCCGACTGCGGCGAGGCGAGGCATCAGTGCGGCGGCGCTTCGTTTGGTCCTGCCGCAGGTCTGGGTAGACCTTGGCGGAGAGGGTCCAATGCTCGTGCGTACAGCATCGGAAACCCTGCGTGCCGCGTCACGGATCGTAGAACGCCATGAACTCCGCGCCCCCGACGCGCTGCACATCGCGGCCGCGCTGGACATCAACGCCACGCACCCTGTGCTCTTCGTCAGCGGGGATCGGGAGCAGCTCAAGGTGGCGCGGGCGGAGGGGCTGGAGGTGATCGAACTCGCTGCGTGATGAATCCGGGAAGTGGACCCTGGTCCGGCGAAACGGGTACCGGGGGGGGGCATCCACTCCAAGTGATTGCACGACATGAAGATCCGTTTCGGTTCTATCCGCCGCGCGGTTCGCGGCGCGGCGGTCCTGTTCGCCGTCACCGCTGCCGCGTGCGGGGACCTGCCGACGGGCCCGGCTCCGGCGGACGACCTGGTGCGTGGGATCGACGTCTCGCGCTGGCAGGGCGCCGTCGACTGGAACGCCGTCGCGGGCGACGACGTGGAGTTCGCGTTCATCAAGGCCACGGAGGGCGGCGACTTCACCGACCCGCGGTTCG
>NZ_DATBNB010000823.1 GCF_036554565.1 Longimicrobium sp.
GGAGAGGGCCGGGGAGAGGGGGCGCCCAGAGGCATGCAAGGCACTCCGTCGAACCTCAATCGAAGTTCCCCCCCTCTCCCGGGCCCTTTGCGGGCGAGGGGCCGGGGGAGGGGCAACCTACCGTTCGCCGCGCCCGCGAAACAGCAGCGGCTCCGCCGGCTTGCCCCCGTGCGCCGGAGCCATGGACGGCTCGTCGTATCCGCGGCGGACGTCGTACGAGGTTTCATATGGGCCGGGGCGGTCGCCGCGCGCAAAGACGTTGCGGTCGCGGGCGTGCCGGCCCTGCATCTCGTGGGTGTGCGTCATCGGTGCTGCGCGTGGGGGAGGCGTCGCGTGAACGCCGCGAACAAGCGCAAAAAAAGCGCCCGCCCCCGTGCAGGGGCGGGCGCCTCGGCCCGGCAAAAGGCGCGGCTCAGACCTCGAGCGGACGCTCCTCGACGATGGCGCGGAGCTCCTTCGACGGCTTGAACACCGGCACCGCGCGCGGCGGAACCTCCACCGGGTCGCCCGTGCGCGGGTTGCGCGCCAGGCGGCTCTTGCGCTCGCGCACCTTGAACGTGCCGAACCCGCGGATCTCGATGTTCTGGTGCTCGGCCATCGCGTCCTTGATGGAATTCAGGAACGCGTCCACCACCACCGCGCAGTCACGCTTGGTGACTCCGGGCCCGATGGTGTCGGCGACGCGTTGGACAAGGTCCGCCTTGGTCATGAGAAAGCTCCTCTGGGGTTTGGTGCGGGCTCGTGGCAGTCGCGCGTGGGCGTTCCAGGCCCTGCGGCGCTCACGGCGCGGGGCGACGGATCCGAAAAGATCTGAACGGGAGACGACAAGCGGGTCGGCGTAACGGGGCCGGCCCGGTGTGGCCGATATCGTTCTGTCAGGTGCGGAAGCCGTGGCGGAGGCCGGGAACGGTAGGGCAGCGGGCGAAGTGGCCTAACGATCTGGTGCAAGGTCACTTATACGCCGGGAACGATAATCCGCGGCGGCCCTGCCGTCAAGCGTCTACTTGCATTCCCCGCGCGCGCCGCTCCATCTCATCCACAAACCGGTCAAAGAGATAGCGCGAGTCGTGCGGCCCCGGGGCGGCCTCCGGGTGGTATTGCACCGAGAAAACCGGCCGCTCGCGGTGCTGCAGCCCCTCGACGGTGCCGTCGTTCAGGTTCATGTGCGTCACCTGCAGCTCCGGGGCGCCGGGAATGCCACCCTCGTCGCCACGCACCGCAAAGCCGTGGTTCTGGGCCGTGATCTCCACCGCCCCGTCCGAAAGGCGCCGCACGGGATGATTTCCGCCGCGGTGCCCGTACTTGAGCTTGTACGTCTCGGCCCCGAACGCCCGGGCGATCAGCTGGTGCCCCAGGCAGATGCCGAACACGGGAGTGCCGGTTCCCGACAGCGCCCGGATGGCATCCAGCGCATGCCCCACGGCCTCGGGATCGCCCGGTCCGTTGGAAACGAACAAGCCGTCGGCCCCGGCTGCGACGATCTCCTCGGTGGGCGTGGTGGCGGGGAGCACGGTGACCTCGCAGCCGCGCTGGGCCAGCAGCTTCAGCGAGTGCGACTTTACCCCGAAGTCGTACGCCAGCACGCGGTAGCGCGTCTCGCCCGCGGGCGGCACCCGGTAGCGCTCGTCCGTCGATACCCCGCACGCCAGGTCCAGCCCGGCCATCTGCGGCTGCGCCCGGATCTGCCCCACCAGCTCGTCCGCGTCCACCTCCGCCGGGGCGATGGCGCCGCGCATGGAGCCCAGCGAGCGGATGTGGCGCGTCAGGGCGCGCGTGTCCACACCCGAGATGGCGATCACCCCGTGGCGCTGCAGGTAGGCGTCGAGCGACTCGGCCGCGCGCCAGTTGCTGTACGCGGGAGGCGCCTCGTGAAGCACGAACCCGGCAACCTGAGGCCCCGCGCTCTCCTCGTCCTCGGCGTTCACCCCGTAGTTGCCGATCAGCGGGTAGGTCATGGTCACGATCTGCCCGGAGTACGACGGATCGGTCAGGACCTCCTGGTACCCGGTCATCGACGTGTTGAAGACCACCTCGCCGAACGCCGTGCCCCGCGCGCCGTACGCCTCGCCACGGAACGCGCGGCCGTCTTCCAGGATCAGCACTGCGGGATGGGGCAACGGAGTCTCCGATGTCGCGGCAAGTCGATGCAGAAAGGGAAGATGCGCGGCGGGAATCTAGGCCGGGCGGCGCGCGTGTCAAGCGGCCGTACGTCAGCGTGGACAGGCGCGCGACTCTGTCATCCAGAGGCCCAAGCGCACCAAATCAACCCGCAGCACCCCCGTCGCGGGCCGAAGGATCTTGCCGCGGACACGTACAAGCGGGGGCGCGGCAGCGTGCACCGTGCCCGAGGCCTCGGATGCCGTAGGGCCCTCACCCGGCCGCGCTGACGCGCGTGCCACCCTCTCCCACAAACAGCGTGGCAAACAGCGTGGGAGAGGGGGTACACTTCGGGGGTGGAATGCGTCGGCGAGCACAGAGGCGGCGGCCGCAGCCCTGCTGGGGCGACTGAAGTCGCGGCAACAACGGCCCGAAGTCCGCCTTCGCGGACTGCATCCCGCGGCAGCGTGCACGAAACCCAGCCGCCGTGCAGGTCAGGTCTCCCCCTCCCCTGCGAAGCGGGGGACGGGGGCCGGGGGGAGGGGGAACTGGCGCAGTGACCCCCGGCGGGTAGATTCCGCCGCTCGTGAAACCATCCTGGGAGGAAGTTTGGAAGAGCCGCAGCCGCTGGTGTTCATCTACGCAGACGAGTCGTGTCTGGGCAACCAGTACAAGGACCGCGCGCGCCCCGGCGGGGCCGCCGGACTGCTGGAGTTCTGGCACCCGCGCAAGGGCTGGGTCCGGCGCGACTACTGGACGTCGGAGCCCGATACCACAAACAACCGCATGGCCATCCGCAGCGCCACCATCCCGCTGGCGGCCCTCAAGCAGCCGTCGCGCGTCGTGTTCACCTCCGACAGCCGCTACCTGGTGGACGGCATGACGCAGTGGGTGCACGGCTGGTCCGCGCGCGGATGGAAGCGAAAAGATGGCGAGATCGAGAACCTGGAGCTGTGGAAGGCGCTGATGCCGGTCGCGGGCCGCCACGAGGTGCAGTGGCGCTGGGTGAAGGGGCACGCCGGCCATCCGCAGAACGAGTACGCCAATTACCTGGCCACCCGCTCCGCGTCTCGCCAGGACCAGAGCGGCGGGCTTGTGGATTCCAAGTTCGACGACTGGATCCGCGAAGAGCAGGAAAAGGAGCGCTACCTGAGCTTCTTCGCCCTGCCGCCCGACAAGTTCGAGTTCAAGCCCTCGCGCCGGCCGCCTACGCGCTGACGCCCACCTCCTCACGTCGGCCGACTGACGCCACGAGGGCGTCCGCGACGTGGTCCGCCGCGTGGGGGCGGGCCATGCCCCGTGCACCATCCGCCAGCCGCTGAAGCAGCCCGGGCGCGCTGAACGCGCGGGTGAACGCGGCGCGGATCTCGTCGGTGGTGTTCGCGACCAGCGCGGCGCCGTTCGCCTCGGCCACGCGGGCGTTCCCCTCTTCCGCGCCGGGGATGGGCCGCGTCAGCAGCAGCGCGCATCCCAGCGCCAGCCCCTCGCTCAGCGACAATCCGCCGGGCTTGGTGGCGACCAGGTCCGCGGCCGACATCCACGTCGTGAGCCCCTGCACATATCCGTGCACCTGCAGGCGCTCCGCCGACAGTCCCAGCGCCTGCAGCCGCTCGCGCGCGGAGTCGTTTCGCGCGCAGACCGCTACCAGCTGAACGTCGCGGGGCGTGGCTTGCAGCGCCGCGCGCGCGGACTCTTCCACGCCGATCCCCAATCCTCCGCCCACGATCAGGGCTATGCGCCGGTCCGCTGGCAACCCGAGCGCCGCACGGGCCTCGTCGCGCGACACCGCGGATGCCACGTCCGGCGAGATGGGGATGCCGGTCGCGAGCGCCGGGACGCCGGGCACACGCCTGCCCAGTTCCGCGACGAGTTCATCGGTGGCGACGAAGTAGCGGCTGGCGCACGGCTGCACCCACACGCGGTGCAGGGTGAAGTCCGTCACCACCAGCGAAAGGGGCGGAAACTCGCCGCCTCCGGACGCCAGCTGGCAGGGAAGGAAGTGCGTCGACAGGCACGCATCCCACCGCTCCGCGTCCAGCACGCGCCGGAACTCGCGGAACACGAAGCGGCCGGCGGCGGCCCAGCGGGCGCGGTCGTGCTCGTCGCCATCCGTGGCGTGATAGATCTCCTTCCACAACGACGGCGCATGCGCGGCCACCTTTTCGAACGCCTTGCCGTAGAATGCCTTCACCCACGCTGGCGCCAGTTCCAGCAGGTCCACGTGGCGCACGTACACGCCGGGGTGCCGGCGGGCGAGCGCGGTGCAAACCGCTTCCGCCGCGCGGACGTGGCCCGTCCCGGTGGAGACGGAGACGACGAGGATCTTGGGATCGTTCATCAGGGAGGCTGAAGCGAGCGAATTGTGGGGTGCCGCCCCGACGGTGCCGGGGCGGGGCATGAAGACGGCGATCGGCTACGGGTGATTCAGTCCGTCTCGAGCGCCGTTCGGCCGAAGATGCGCTCGAACCAGCGGACGGCGGATGCCTCGGCCTCCGCCATCGGCACCTCGCGGCCCAGCTCGCCGGACAGCGAGCCGACGCCGTGGTCGCGGATGCCGCAGGGAACGATGGTCCCGAAGAACGACAGGTCGGTCGCCACGTTCAGGGCAAAGCCGTGGCTGGTGATCCACCCCGACGACACGCGCACGCCGATCGCCCCCAGCTTGCGCCCGTCCACCCAGACGCCGGTCAGCCCCTCCTTGCGCCCGCCCCGCAGGCCGAAGTCGGCGAGGACGCCGATCAGCGCCTCCTCGATGTCGCGCAGATAGCGGTGAAGGTCCTGCCGGTCGGGCTTGAGGTCGAAAATGGGATAGCCCACCAGCTGCCCGGGACCGTGGTACGTCACGTCTCCCCCGCGTCCCGTCTCGAACAGCTCGATCCCCCGCTCGGCCCGCTCGTCGGCCGAGACGAGGACGTTCTCGTCGTGCGAGCCGCTGCCCAGCGTGATCACGTGCGGGTGCTCCAGCAGCAGCAGCGTGTCCGGAATCTCACCGGCCCGGCGCTGCTTCACCAGCTGCTCCTGCAGCGCCAGCGCGTCGCCGTAGGAGATCATCCCCAGGCGACGCACCTCCATCGGCCGACCGGAAACGGCGGAGGTATCGAAAGTCGTGCTCATGCCACACGCGTGAGGTGAACGGTCATCGTACTGATAATAATCATGATCATGATCCAGCGTCCATTCAGGGACTCCCGGAGAAGAAGTTTCCACCCGAAGTCAGAATCCTTTCCCTACTTTCGTTTCTTCCACTACTTTGGTTACTGTACTGGCGTCCGTATCCACAACCCGAGAAAAGAAATCCTCCATGGTTGCCGCCGTCGTGCTGATCCGCTCCGTTCCCGGCGACGTGCCCGCCCTGGCCCGCCGCATCGCGGGCATCGAGGGGGTGGCCGAGGTCTATTCCGTGTCGGGCGAGTACGACCTGATCGCCATCCTGCGCGTGGAGCAGTACGAGCGCATCGCCGAGATCGTCACCGAAGAGATCGCCCAGGTGTCGGGCATCGAGCGCACCAACACGCTCACCGCGTTCCGGGTGTACAGCAAGCAGGACCTGGAAGGCGCCTGGGGCATGTTCGACTGAGCCATCGCCCGCCGCGGGCTCCCTGCGCGCGGCGTTTCCCCATCCGGGGGTGCACGACCGTGCGCCCCGGCCCACGTCCTCCGCTTCCAGGGAGGCACCATGCGTTCGTCCCGCCGCCTTGCGCTCGCCGGCCTCGCCGCCGCCCTGTCGTTCGCCATCCCCGCGCCCGCGCAGACCCTCGTCCGCGGGCGCCTGCTGGACGCCGCCAGCGACGGGGTGATCGCCGAGGGCACCATCGTCATCACGGCCCAGCGCGGCCAGTGGCAAACCTCCACCCGCAGCGACAGCGCGGGCAACTTCGAGTTTCCGGAGGTGGGGCTCGGCGCCTCCCGGCTGCGGGCCTCGCGGATCGGCTATCGCGAGGTTTTGGGAGAGCTGGCGCTGGAATCGGACTCGGTGGTGTCGGTGGAACTGCGGATGGCGGCGCAGTCGGTGGTGCTTCAGCCGGTGACGGTGATGTCGCGTTCCGGGCAGCGGATGAGCCCGGCGATGCGCGGGTTCATGGAGCGGATGCAAACGGGGCACGGGCGTTTCATCACGCGGTCGGAGATCCTGGGCCGGCGGGCGGGGCGCGTGACCGACGTGCTCACCGGCATTCCCAACCTTCGCCCGAGCTCCGGGCGGATGGGCACGTCGGGCCACCCGATGTCGCGCGGCAGCAGCACCTCCCAGTGCCAGATGATGTTCATCATCGACGGGGTGCGGATGATCCACCCGATGCCCAGCGCTCCCCGCGTGCGGCCCGCGGAGTTCGTGATCGACGACTACGTCAGCCCCTCGGAGATCGACGGCATCGAGGTATACCGCGGCGAGGCCGACACCCCGTCCCAGTTCGTCACGCCCCTCGTCCGCTGCGGGACCATCGTCATCTGGACGCGGCGCGGAAAACGCTTGTAGGCGCCCCCGGGCCCCTCCCCAGCAAACCCCGCCGGGAGAGGGGAGAACGTTCGACGGGCTGCCGATGGATGCCTCGGGAGGGCCCCTCTCCCGGCCTCTCCCCCGCAAACAGCGCGGGAGAGAGGAGCACTTCGATCGAGGTTCGACGGGCTGCCTCGCATGCCTCGGGAGCCCCCTCTCCCCGGCCCTCTCCCCCGCTTCGCAGGGGAAAGGGAGAATTCGTGTGCGCTTCGTCGTACCCACGCACGAAAGCCTGTCGGCCTGAAGGCCCAGGCGCACCGTACCGGCCCGCAGCACAGCCGTCGCGGGCCGAAGGATCTGGCCTGGGACACTTCTCAGCCCGGGCGCGGCAGCGAGCACGATACCTGGGACGCGTCTGCCCGGCGGCCCTCGCCCGGCCGCGATTCAGGAGCGGGTCGTGGGGCCGGTGGACCCCGCGGCTGGAAACGCGGAAAGCCCCGACTTTGGGCGCTCTCGCGTCCCGCTCGGGGCCTCAACCGCGCCCGACAGCCTGGGCGCGCACGACTGGTTTGCGGGCACCACAACAAGCCAGTCCGCGAAGGCGGACTTCGTGTGGTCGTTGCCGCGAATTCATTCGCCCCAGCGGAGCCGGGCTCTACTCCCCAGTCCCGGCGCCCGGCCCGGTCGCAGCCCCCGTTCCCGCCACCGCGGGCGTTTCCCACCGCAGTTCCCACTCGCAGAACGCGTCCCCATCCAGCGAGCAGCGGACGTGGCGCACCATGCACGATGTGCCGCCCGCGAACTCCATCGAGCGCAGCAGCCCACCCGTCTGGCGTCGGCAGAAGGTGCGCTCGCCGGGGTCGAAGCCCACCAGCCGCAGCACCGCGCGGCCCTGCTCCGCCTCTACCACCTCCATGTTGCCGGGGTGGTAGTACAGGCGAAAGAGCGACACGCGCTGGGTCAGGAACTCCATCGGCGACTTCTTGCGCAGGATGCCGCCGTACAACTGCTGCCCCGTGCCCTCGATGGCGAACGCGCCCGACTGCTCCGGCCAGTCCGGGTGCTCCGCGCCGATCTCCGCCTCCACGGCCCGCCACAACGCGTGCAGCAGCGTCAGCGGGATCTCGTCCGTGGGCGCCGCCGCGTCGATGCGCACCCGGTCGTCCGGCGCGAGGCCGTCCCGGATGCGCGCCACGGTCTCGTCGCCCGCGATGTGCTGCACGAAGGCCAGCGTGGAGCGCAGGGTGGAGCCCCTGGCGCCCGGGGCCGTCGTGGTGATCGGGTTCATCTCACGCCTCTACGAGGGCCGGCTCTGATGCGGCGAGAGCGCGGCGGTCTGGCTTGCCGCTGCCCAGGCGCGGGATCTCGGGGACGATGAAGACGGAACGCGGCACCTTGTAGCCCGCCAGCCGCCCCCGCGCGTGGGCGACCACGTCGGGTTCCGTCAGCGCGCAGTCCGCGCGGGGGACGATGAAGGCGCGGCCCACCTCGCCCCACTTGTCGTCCGGCACGCCGACGACGACGGCCTCCGCCACGCCGGGGCACTCGGAGAGCGCGGCTTCGACCTCGGCGGGGAAAACGTTTTCGCCGCCCGAGATGTACATCTCCTTGCGCCGCCCGCAGATGCGGTACGCTCCGTCCTCGTCTCGCACGGCCAGGTCTCCCGTGCGCAGCCATCCGTCCGCGGAGAGCACCTCAGCCGTGCGCTCCGGGTTGCGCAAGTAGCCGCCGAAGACCTGCGGTCCGCGCAGCAGCAGTTCGCCCGGCTCTCCCGGCCGCGCCTCGCGTCCGTCCTCCGCCTCCAGCCGCATCTCCAGGTACGGCACCGGCCAGCCCACGAACCCCGGACGGCGGACCGCCTCCTCGTCGGAGATGGCGAAGCAGTTGGGGCCGCACTCCGTCAGCCCGTATCCCTCGCGGAAGGTGTAGCCGGCCGCGCGGACCTTTGCCGCCAGCCCCGGGGGGCACGGCGCGCCGCCGGAGACGAAACGCCGCAGCCGCGGCAGGGGACGGCCCCAGCGGGCGCTTTCGGCCATCATCATCAGCTGCGTGGGGACGGTCAGGGCCACCGTGCACCCCTCCTCCTCCGTCGCTTGGAGGAAGCCGTCCGGATCGAACGCATCCAGCAGCACAACCGTGCCGCCCCGGTGCCACAGGGGCGTGGCGAACACGTTCCATCCACCCGTGTGAAAGAGTGGCGTGCTCACCGGCGCCACGTCGTCGGCGCCCAGCTCCCACGCGGTCGTGGTGGCGACGGCGTTCCAGAAGATTTGCCGATGTGGCAGGATGGCGCCCTTGGGCGTGCCCGTGCTTCCCGACGTGTACAGGATCAGCAGCGGCTCGTCGCCGGAGATGGGGATGTCTTCGGTGGATGGATGTGCCGCGGCGAGGAGAGCGGGGGCGTCGGCGTCCAGGTCCATCCACGCGGGATGGCCATCCGCGCGGTCGCGGAAGCGCGCCTCGCCGATCAGCAGGTCGGGGCGCGCGTCGGCCAGGATGGGCGTCAGCTCCGCGGCGGAGAGGCGCCAGTTGAGGGGGAGCAGGGCCGCGCCGATCCGTCCGCAGGCAAAGAACAGCTCCGGCAGCTCGCGCCGGTTGCCGGCCAGCGCCGCCACGATCGCCCCCCGGCCGATGCCGCGCGCCCGCAGCAGCCCCGCCCAGCGATCCGCCGCAGCATCCAACTCCGCGTACGTCAGCCGCTCGCCGCGCGGGCGGTCCACCAAGGCGACGCGATCGGGCGAGATCCGCTTCCAGAAGCGCAGGGGATCGGGCTGGCAGGGAAAGCGGGGAAGAGCCTCCATCATCGA